>DATDNL010000128.1:0-4177 GCA_036518315.1 Flavisolibacter sp.
CGCTGATTGTCTTGGTGCTGGTGATCGTTATCAAGGAGCTTTTATCACGCTACGTAAGTAAAATAGGCACGGAAACAAATAGCCATGGTGTAAAGGCAGATGCGTTTCATCACAGGAGCGATGCCATTACCTCCGCTGCCGCTTTTATCGGCATATCCATTGCACTCATTGGGGGAAAAGGATATCAGAATGCAGATGATTACGCCGCATTAATTGCGTCCGTAATTATTTTGGTCAATGCTTACCTGATCGCAAAACCTGCCATCAACGAATTGATGGACGCATCAGCCGACGAAGAAATGGTCCAAAACATTCGAAAACTCGCATGTTCTGTCAACGGGGTGATCGAAATCGAAAAAACCTACATCAGGAAAACGGGAAGTTCATTTCTCGTCGACATCCATGTCGTGGTGATGGGCACGTTATCCGTCGCCGACGGTCACAAAATTGCCCACGATGTAAAGGATACCATTATTGATACTGAGCCAAGAGTGAAAGATGTATTGGTGCATATAGAACCCGATACATTCTGATGATCACTTCGACATGGCATGCAGATAATCTGCCACCTGTCGTTGCTGTTCATTACTCAGTCCTTGAACTTTTAAAAGCATCTTGGGTAAAATCTTATCCCATTGAGCAACCGTATATTTGTCCGGTGCATATAGCCGGTGGCAACGGGCGCATTTTCCTGAATAGATTTTCGAGCCGGCATTCGCTTCTTCTAAAGTGATTCCAGGGACCTTTTGTTGCATTTTGGCGAACTGCTCGCTGCTTGGAGTAAACGTCTTTGCAGAACAGGCCACAACTGTCACAACTACGAAGCTGGCGATTACATACTTCTTCATGCCTAAAAAGAAAATCCAATCAAAATTCTTGCCTCGGCACGCTCGTGTTCTGTCAGCACCTTGTTCTTTGGAAATTCCGCCGTCTTGTGAAGATTGGCTAACTGGGGTAAGTAATTAGCAATGAAAAACCATCTGTTGCCCCTGTAATTGATCGTGGGTCCCGCGTAAAACACCGAGTTCTCCCACTTACCTTCGATAAGATCATTGTGATTTACAACTTCAATACCACCTCCAAAGGCTGGTGAGAAATTTCTCATGTAAGCAAGGTCAAATTCAAGCGGCGTTTCCTCAACTTCAAACTCGTTCTTTCCATTTTCTCTTTTGGCTTCCGCCTCCAGTTCATATACTGCATTGAAAGCAATAAGATTCCGTCCGAAAGATCGGTCTAGAATGACCTTAGATTCCAACTCGAGCTCATCACCCTTCACCTCCAATTCTTCATACAACGCCACTCCGAGTGGACTCGTTGGTTTACTCACCCTCCATTTCCATTCATTGCTAAGTCCAATTTCACTCGATTGATTGATTTGGCCGGCACTATCACTGACACTTTTTTGGAAATGATTAAAATAAAAAGCTGTCTGAAGGTTCCCCCCAAGTCCCACTTCATATTCCACTCTTTGATCCATTGCATGGAAATATTCTCCTTCGTGACCAAAACGGGATGTATGCCACAACTCAATATCAAAAGTTCCTTTTGGTAAGACATTACTTGTATAGGTACGCCCAAAATACCGGTCCTGTGCATTCGTGTAAACAATAGCGAAAACCCCGCATAGCACAGCCAAAGCTTTTTTCATCAGATACTTTTTTCGCAAAGCTAACCGCGGCCAATTCTGTGGGTTTACGCAAAAGGGAAATCTGCTTTCGCTATGAGGAAATTACCGGCTTTAACGTAAGAGCCTCTGATGAACTTCCGCCGATCCGGTTTCACGCCGGCCAGCAGTTGTCCCTTACCCTTTTTGCCTTTCCAGCAACTTACAATGATTTCAGGTATTCCACCAGGTTCTTTTTGTCTTCCCCACTGAGATGTAGCTGGAAATGGCTGTCATAATGATCCACTACTTCCATAAGGTCGGCAAAGCGACCATCGTGGTAGTATCCACCCTTTGCTTTCGCAAACAGTCCCGCTAACGGGGTCGTGCGATATTTTCCGGTGGGCGACCGTTGAGCCTCAAAATCATCAATGCCAATTTCGCTCCCCGAATGAAGAATGTTATCCGCATAGATGGGTAGGGCATGGCACGAAGCGCATTTTGCTTTTGTAAGAAAGACGGCCTTACCCTTGGCAGCGGCTATCTTATCATAGCTACCGGCCGGGGGATCAGGAACCGGTAAAGAATGCTGGTAGGCCCTGAGTGCTGGCAATTTTGAAGTGATTAGATCAGGCGTGTGTATCACATTATAAAAGCCATTTTCAACGGCAATTGGATATTTGATTGGATCATTTAGACGAGGATCCGAGAAGTCTCCCTTGCCATGCATTTCCAGGTTAGCAACGAACGCATTCCAGTAGGAAATTGATCCCCATCCCGTATAAGTCGTAAGCTCCACATCCTTCAATCCAAAGGCCGCCGGAATCAAATTAGCAGCAATCTTTCCATCCGGGCGAAACGCTTTTCCATCCATAAAAAGAACAGCAGGGAACTTTCCGGGTCCCCATTTGCTCAAAACACTACGTAAGGTTGTTTCATCCACGTGCAACATCTTGGCTATGGGTTGTGCATTGTCAGTTAAAGCGATAATGCCGCCAACATTCAAATCTCTGTTCGGCCAGCCGTCAAGGCGATGTCCAATGCCCGGTGCAAAAGAATTGTCAACCGTTGAATGACAGGAGGCGCAGGTGATCCCGATAGACTGCAGGTGGCCGTCCTGCCCAAAATTTCCTTTCACCCCAATAACGGCATTAAGCTTTAAGAGTGCCAGTGTGGTAGCAGGATCATTCAGGTTGACGGCGCCAGCCTTGATGGCAGCAACTAAGTCCGGAGGTAATGCATCGCTGTCCACTTTCAAACCCACAGTCAACGCCGTCGCCGGGCTGACACCGCCACCAAAACCCCCATTCTGCGATCCCGCGATGGCTTTGTCAATATGCAAAACCCCACTCCAAAAATCTTCATCTCCAAAAGCATCATACCGGAAAATCTGCTTTCCCTGTTCAATCAGGTCCTTGCTCTGTTCATTGACCCTGCTTTGCACAGGCTGATCTACAACTTCACTGTTTCTCACCTTGGTGCATTGGGTAATAGCGATAACAGCAACCAATGAAACGACGACTGTTGCTTGCTTCTTGTACCTCATAAAAAAAATTTAGGTTGTTTGAATAGTATACAGCCATAAGCTGTCCTGTATAGGCAAGGCAATAAACTAGAGTCGTCGAACCATAAAAAGGTTACAGGTAAAAGGAGGGTCTGACAATAAATTTTGCTTTCAACCTTGACCGCACGTAAATGGTAAAGTTCTATTTAGGAAGCAGGAACCCTAAAGTGAAACTTGCTTCGACGGCCCTGAGCAAGGTGTGCAGGTAATAGTAGGTAACAAATCTGGTTGGATCCCTCCTGTAAATAACCTTGCCAGTTCGTTTCTTTTCAGGCATGGATTCGTCTTTGTTAAGGGGTATGATAATGTGCCGTAGCATAAAAGAAGAGAAATCAGCCACGTTCTTTGTTTTCATGTGTTTCTTGAGTTGTTGGATAATAAGGCCGTGATAAGCGCCTACTATTTGCCCGGTTGACTGCTGATCGGTCATCGTAAAGTCGAAACTCAAAAAGTCCAGGAAGCCAGACTTGATCCTGATCTTCCCCAGGTTTTCAGAAGACGAGTTCAATTTTGGTAAGTCTAGGTTTTCGAATCTTCCTTTTATCCGGTAAGGCTCATCCTTCCGGACCGGCATCATCATCGTCGCGGTCGCACTCCCGCTACCCATAACCGACGCGCTTACCTTCATCACCAAATAATCAATATCTTTCTTTGAAGGATAGTTGATCAGGGGCGATATAGTTGCCCTCACTCGTTCCAGCCTGAAAATTCCCGTTTGTCCATAACCCGATTTAGGATATTCTTCATATTCCACCTCCGAACTGGCAAGTTCGCAACTCTTGACGCGGATCTCAACTGGAATAGACTGTAAATAGTCCATCGGAAGCGGAATAACTTCTTGTCGCCTTGGTAACCGGCGGTCTCTGAAGATATAAGCCTTGCTGCCACTAATTTTTATGCTTTCTGCAAACAGCTTTCTTTGAAATAATTCCTCGAACTGTGGTTTAATGATTTCAACCTGCGGAATGATTGCCTCAACCCGATCGGCCTGGCGACCAAGTTCTTTGTCA
>DATDNL010000129.1:0-6039 GCA_036518315.1 Flavisolibacter sp.
CACAAGGACGCCGGCAAATATCAAGTAAGGCAATTTGACGGAAGAGGCCTCCGAACCCAAATAGGCAACCCTTTCGGCCACAGGCATGGCTGCAAGTTCCTGCTTGCTATGCTCTACCCCGGACAGAATAAATTTAGTTCCAACAAGTGGCGCAACGAATGCTGCAAGCCCGTTGAAAGAGGCAGCAAGGTTCATTCTAACTCCCGATGTTTCGGGTGGTCCAAGGACAGCCGAATAAGGATTAGCTGCTGTTTCCAAAGTAGCAATGCCACAACCAATAATAAACAGCGCTATAAGAAACAGTTCAAAACTTCTCGAGTTAGCAGCCGGTACAAATAAGACAGCACCTAAGGCTGCGACAAACAACCCGAAAATGATACCGGTCTTATAGCCAAATCTTTTTAGGAAAAGGCCGGCAGGTATTGCCATTAAGAAGTAAGCAAAATATACTGCCATGTCGACTAATGAGGACTGGCGATTGTTCAACTCGCAGGCCTTCTTTAGATGGGGAATTAAAATAGAGTCAAGGTTATGGACCATACCCCATAAGAAGAAGAGTGATGTGATGAGAATAAAGGGAAGAAGGAATTTGTTTTTCGTGTGCTGTTCTGTGCTATCTGTCGTTTTGGACTTCGCAAGGGATTGGGACGATATTTCCTGCATGCTTGTTTGTTTTCGTAAGATTGAGTTATTCTGCTTGTTTTCGTTTTGCTAATAAGAGATGGTCGCAGGCGAGAACAACCTCGCCATCCTGGTTGATAACTTCTACGTGTTCCGTAACACTTCCATATTCAGGTTTCTTTGCGTCCGACTTATCCGAGATGGTTACCTCCGAGTGAATAGTATCGCCGATATGAACAGGTTTTACAAAACGCAACCTGTCATAACCCTTCGAAAAAGCCTCAGGATTTATCTCGGATGCGGTAAGGCCAATACCAATGCTGAAGACCATCGTTCCGTGTGCGATCCGTTGTTTAAATGGCTGTGTTTTACACCACTCGGCATCCATGTGATGAGGGAAAAAATCACCCGTGTGCCCGGCATGAACTATAAAATCTGTTTCTGTTATTGTTCTTCCCAGCGTTACCCTCTTCGATCCCAGTTCGTAATCCTCAAAAAAGATTGATTTGAAATACATTTATCTTGTTATTGTTTTTTATTCACGAAAACGGTCGGCAACGACCACGCCGCCATTGTCACTTGAGACATAGGCACTTTCCACAACTGCCATTGTTTTGATCACGTCTTCTACGCTGGTCGGTAAGATAGCGGAGCTACCCTCTTTATATCGCATCAGGCTTGACATGGTACCAATAAAGGCATCTGGAAACCATGACCCTTCCAGTGGCAATTGTTTCCATTCAGGAGTCTTCTCCTTTTCGAGCAGGCAATACTCAAAAAGGTCAGGAACACCGTTTGGGTAATCCATCAATAGACCCATTTTTGCCTTGATGGCTCCCTTGGTTCCTTCCCATTTTATAAAGCTTTCTTCATTGTGTGGACCGAACACATGATCGTGGTTGGTATTGACAACGGCATGAACCGTATTCCCGTAATCAAATAGAATGGTTGAACGCGTAGAGGACAGGCTTTTCTCCGGATGTCTCAGCGTTTTGGCCATTACTGTTTTGGGATCTCCCAGGAAAGACCGGATCAAATCGATGTAGTGAATGCTGTGGTATTGGATTTCCAGGCGCGGATGAACCATGACATGAGGAAACAGTTCCCAGGGAGTTTTGAGCGTAACCCTCACTTCCATATCATACAACTCACCAATCAGACCCTGCCTGATCATGCTCCGCGCTGCCGCAACAAATGGAGCAAATCGTAACTGGCAATTAATGGCTGCAACCAATTTCCTTCTCCTGCATACAGACAATATTTCCTTGCTCTGCCAGAAATAATCGCCCATTGGTTTTTGAATCAATACGGCGCTCCCATTGGGCAACTGTTCAAGCGTTTCTACAAACTGAGCCGGCATAATGGTAATATCATAGACCGCATTAGCGGGGGCTTTTGAAACTGCATCCGCAACGGAATCATATACATTTGGAATACCAAAACGATCGGCAATTTCCACAGCCTTTGCTATCGTGCGATTAGTGATGCCTACAACTTCAAAACCTGCTTTTTTATATGCGGGCAAATGTGCATCGTTTACAATGCCTCCGGCGCCAATAATTACTATAGGGAAAGGATGTTGAGGTAAAACAGGTTTGTATTCTATATTCATGCTCTATTCTAATATTCGCAATAATAAGTTCCGAAAAATAAATGTAAGTCTATATCCTATATCGGTTTAAGTTTTATAATTTTCATTACACATTTTAGCAATAGCTTTCCAAATTATTTAAACGCACACAATGAAAGAAAGTCCTGTTGCCGGTTCTTACAAAAACATTTGGCATGGCAAAGGCCGAAAACGAATAGAGATACCTAAATCAGTTCTGAAATCGAAGGTCCTTAGTAATAAGATTCTTCAGCAACTTTATATTGCCAGTCTTGGTTATTATCCACAAGCTGCCGGCCATTACACTTACCGAAAAAAGGGATTGCCTGAGAACTTCATTTTTTATTGTGTGGACGGATATGGCTGGTACAAGATTGGGAAGACGACCTATAAGGTTGGGCCGAACGAATTTTTCATTCTTCCTCAAAATGTGGAACATGCCTATGGCAGTGACGAGAAAGATCCATGGAGCATTTACTGGGTTCATTTTGGAGGAGAAATGCTTCCTTTTTTTAACAGCCTGCCGGCAGTTCAACAACATTTTCATCCTCTCCACATTAAGACGAATGATTACATCATCTCGTTGTTCTCAACGATATATAGTGCTTTGGAAATGGGTTATAGTATCGATAACCTGAATTTCTCCAGCATGTGCCTTCATCATTATCTCACTCTATTCATTTATAACGAAAAGCATTTTGCTGTTGAAAGCAGCAAACGTGACCTGATTGATGACGTGATCATTTACATGCAACAGCACGTTCACGAGGATCTTTCTTTACAGGACTTGTGCGATCATGCCCACTATTCACCGTCGCGATTCTCAAGTCTGTTCCGCCAGAAAACAGGATATGCTCCAATCGATTATTTCATCCAGTTGAAAATGCAAAAAGCGAGTCAATTGCTCGATTTTACTGATCGTTCCATCAAGGATATCGCCTCCACTTTTGGTTTTGACGATCCTTACTATTTTTCGCGCCGCTTCACAAAGGCAATCGGCATGTCACCCAAAAAATACCGCTCCATCAAAAAGGATTGATGGATTATTCAAAGAGCTGTTTTATAGACGGTAAAAATCGACCGCATTCTTGTAATATACCTTGTGTCTTTCTTCTTCATTTAACAGGAAATCCAACACCTCAAAGTAGTTCGTCCAGGTTTTAGAATAGCTCCCTGCCAACAAGCACACCGGCCAATCTCCACCGAGGAAACAACGGTCGACACCAAAGTGCTCCAATACAAATTCGATATAGGGCTGAATGTCACTTATTGACCAATTGCTGTTTTTTGATGCGGTCCCAAGTCCGGAAATCTTTACATACAGGTTTTCGTTTCCAGCAGCTTCCTTCATAAGCTCACCCCATCTACCAAATTTATGACCGGTTGAAATGGGCGGCTGGTTCAGATGATCAAAAACCAATTTAAGCGAGGGGAGTTTGTCTGCCAGCTTTAGAGTTGCTTCGATGTGTTCCGGTAACACGCCGACGATATCGTACGGCAACTGGTAATCGGAAATGATCTGCAGACTTTCAATGACTTGATCCTGTAAAAGCCAGGCCGGATCGCGCTCATCATGAATCAGGTGCCTTACTCCTTTAAAATATTTTTCCGAATAGTATTTTTCTCCAAGCGCCCGACCTGTTTCTATAGAATTCATCAACGGCAGCCATCCAACGACCCCTTTAATCCAATCGCTATCGGCCGCCACCTGCAGCATCCAATCCGTATCCTCGTATTTATTTGCTGCCTGGACCAGGACACCTTTTTGGATCCCGACCTTCTTTCTTTCCTTATTGAGTTCGCGAATATCGTAGTCACGGTTCAAAATGGTGGTATTCCCTTTCAGCCATTCGTATTCAGCTTTTGAAAAGTTCCAAATATGTATATGCGTGTCAACGACAGCTTGCATTGGAAGCTTAATTTTTAGAATACACAGGTTCGAGATCGAATTCCTGGTTGATCTGCCTATTATGTTCCCCAAGTGAGGGCGCACCCTTCTCCGACAATAACCGCTGACCGTCAACTGTTATCGGGCACCGGGTGGTGGTGATTTCAAGTCCATTACCGGTTTTCACTTTTAGTTCCATTTCCAGAACCTTATAACCCTCTTCTTTGACCAGTGAATCATAGTCAAGTACTTTAGAACACCAAATGTCGGCAGGTTCCAAAATATTCAACCAATTTTCTGTTGTAGACTGGAGTAAATGTTCTGCCAGGATCTTCTTGATCTCATCCCTTTTGGTAAACCAATCGGTCTTGTCAGAATAGAGTCTCAATGCATGGCATTTTAAAAGGTCGCCAAGCTGAACGATATCTCCCATGGCCAACGCGAGATAACTGTCCCTGGTTTTAAAAATTCCATAAGGAGCAGCGATATACGCGTGTCCATTGTTCACAGAACTACGGACGGGCAATTCGTTGCCATCATTATAAAAACAGGTAAGCACTTCAAACTGAAAATCTAAAATGCTCTCAAGCATACTTACTTGCACTAAAGCGCCCTGCCCCGAGATATAACGTTGATACAGGCAAGCAAGTATTCCCTGTACGAGATGTGCACCCGCAAGTATATCGACAACAGCAACGCCCATTGGGGTTGGGATTGTGTCATTGTTATTACTTAGCCATGTGAGGCCAGATACGGATTGTAGTAATAAATCTTGTCCGGGCAAATTTCTCCAGGGACCTTCCTCTCCATAGCCATTGATCTCTGAATAAATAATAGTGGGATTTATCAGTTTGACCGTTTCATAGTCAAGACCAAGCCGTTCCATAACTCCTGGTCGGAAATTATGAATCAAAACGTCTGCCTCCCGAATTAATAATTTTACTTTGTCGAGATCGTTCGGATCTTTAAGATCGGCCGAATAGCTTTCCTTATTGCGATTAATGGCGTGGAAAATTGTTGATTCACCCTCTACCATAACATCAGAAACGTAAAGTTCCCGGCAAATGTCACCTGTACCCGGCTTTTCGATCTTGATCACCCTCGCTCCCATGTCTGCTAATCGCAAGGCGCCAGACGGTCCCGAAAGGAACTGGCTAAAATCAATTACTAAAATATCTTCTAACAACATCAGGCAGTGGTATTTAGTTCAATTGTAATTTTCTCGTTATCTGCACCGAGAGAGGGTGCTGCTTTAGATGCCAAGAGCTTTTTCCTATTGATACGAATGGGACAACGGGTCGTAATAAATTGATTTTGCCCTCTACCAACTATTTGTTCCATTTCGAGAGTCGCGTATGCCTCCTCTTTTTTCAATTGTGACCAGTTGAATACCTCCGCGGCCCAAACACCCGATTGCTGCAATTTATTTACCCAATAGGGCGCAGGTTGACTTTCGAGATGATGGTTGATCACTTTCTTTATTTCATCTCTTTTTTTGAAGGCGTCTTGTTGAGGAAAAAGTGCGAGTTCTGCGCAACCCAGGGCAGTTGAAAGTTTGTCGAGTTGAACCATGGCAATGGAAATAAACCCATTCGCTGTTTTATAGATCCCATAAGGTGCGCTTAGCAGGGTATGACCGTTATTATGCTTACTTCTTTCAGGCAACTGGTTACTGCTGAAATAGGTTGTTAACAACTCAAACTGGAAGTCAAGCAAGGACTCGAGGAGACTGAGTTCAATAAAAGCTCCTATTCCTTTTCTATGCCTGCGGATCAATGCCGCCAACACTGCCTGGGCCAAATGGGTTCCGCAAATAATGTCTGCAATAGCAATACCAAAAGGAACCGGATCATGGTCCTTATCACCGCTTGTAAAGGTTAAGCCGGACAGTGACTGCAATAGGAGATCCTGGCCAGGTTTA
>DATDNL010000130.1:0-7360 GCA_036518315.1 Flavisolibacter sp.
CAAAGCTGACTGCTGCTATTCAAAAGGTCGCAAATGATTTAAAGAGTCACAGAGGCGCTGCCTTAGTGGTTTGTGGAAGTAACGATGCGAACATACAAGCGGTTGTGAGAGAGATCAACAGAGCTGTGGGCGCCTTCGGCACCACAATCGATACTGGCACAACTTTGAATTATCGCCAGGGCTTAGACTCCGACATGATCACCCTCGTTCAGCAGATGAATGCAGGCCAGGTTGGTGCTCTACTCGTTTATGGTGCTAACCCGGCATATGACTATGCTGACGCAGACGCTTTCAGGAATGGCCTGAAGAAGGTAGGCCTCACCATTTCGTTCAGCGAAAAGATGGACGAGACAACTGAACTGTGCCAATACGTCATTCCTAATCACCACTATCTTGAGAGCTGGGGCGATGCAGAGCCAAGAACGGGCTATGTTGCTTTCATCCAGCCTACAATTAATCCTCTTTTCAAGACAAGAGCTTTCCAGACTTCACTGCTGAAGTGGAGCGGTAACAATACCGATTACGAGACCTTCTTTCAAACCTATTGGAGAGGAAGCTTTGGAAGCCAGGCTGCCTTTGATAAAACCTTGCAGGTAGGATTCAAAGGAACTCCGGCCAAAGCGTTGACAGTAAATAATAAAGATTATCTCGACGAATCAGAAGTTGCTTTAACGAGTGCTTCTGTGGCAGGTGCAACTAAAGATTCTACTGTTGCTGTCCCTCGCGCAGATACGACTCAAAGAAATGCTGTCGTTACTACAACGACCCAGGCGCCCACAGTTACAACAACTACCGGCGGTGTTGGTGCAGTTGATTTGGCTGCTGCTATCAGCGCTATAAATTCAACACCAAGAAGCAATAAGAATGAAGTAGTTCTTTACCAAAGTGTAATGTTACTCTCGGGTAAACAAGCCGGCAATCCTTGGTTGCTGGAGTTACCTGACCCGGTAACAAGAGCCACCTGGGACAACTACGCATTGATCTCTACCGCGAAAGCAAAAGAACTGGGAATAGATTACCTCAGCACAGATTACGAATATTATACGGAGAAGCCTTTGATTGAATTAACGGTCGGCAATAAGAAAGTTACGATTCCTGCCCTCGTTATTCCAGGTATGGACCCAAACACAATTGCAGTTGCAGTTGGATATGGACGTAACCAGGCTCTCAATGCGGCAATATATGAGGATAAGGGCTTAGGACAGAACGTCTATCCTTTTGCGCAAATCAGGAACAACAACCGCATTTACTACAACGATGTGACCACCTCTGCAAAGACTGTTGGTGACTACAAGATTGCGCAGGTTCAGAAGCATAACTCTTACGAAGGAAGAACAGAGGTTTTAAAAGAAACTACACTGGCCACTTTCGCTAAGTATCCTGATAATTTCAAGAACTGGAGAAAGGAATTACACGAGGAATACGGCGGGGAGGATGATGAAAGAAGTTTCGCTAAAAACGGAACCATGTATCCCGATCCTTCAACGAGGTCGCACGAGATACACTGGGGTATGTCAATTGACCTGAACAGTTGTATCGGTTGCGGTGCCTGCGTTGTGGCTTGCCATCTCGAGAACAACGTTCCGATCGTGGGTAAAAATGAAGTGCTTCGTTTCCATGATATGCACTGGTTGAGGATCGACCGTTACTTCGTGACAGATGACAAGAATCCTGACAACCTGAAGGCCGTTATATTCCAGCCGATGATGTGCCAGCATTGTGATAACGCTCCTTGTGAGAATGTTTGTCCTGTGGCTGCAACGATGCACAACTCTGAAGGAGTTAACCAGATGGCCTACAACCGTTGCATCGGTACAAGATATTGTGCAAACAACTGTCCTTATAAAGTACGTCGCTTCAACTGGGGAGATTACACTGGTGCCAGTACGCACGGTAAACTCGGACCAGACAGCGGAACAGGTAAGTTGAACGCTGTCGTTCACCAAATGAACGATGAGTTAACGAGAATGGTACTTAACCCCGATGTGGTAACCCGTAGCCGTGGTGTAATGGAAAAATGTACCTTCTGCGTGCAGCGTACACAACTAGGTAAGTTGAACGCCAAGATGGAGAACAGGCCAATCGCGGGCGACGAAGTACAGTCAGCCTGTGCCCAGGCTTGCCCCACCAGCGCCATTGTTTTCGGTAATGCTTACGATAAAAGCAGTACGGTTGCCCAAATCCGTAAGAACAATCCACAGCGTTTGTTCTATGTTCTGGAGCAATTGCACACATTGCCGAACGTCAACTACCTCGCAAAGATCAGGAACACTGATGAAGTGGTTGAACCGGAGGGAAAGATGGGAGAGCAGGCAGGCGAAAAGAGACCGGAGGTCATTCCTAGTCAGAACGAACCGGCGCAGGACGGCCATTAAGAACAGTAGAACAACGAACGAAGAGAATGTTCAGTGGGCAATGCTCAAGGTCCAATTCTCAATGAAACCGATACATAAATAAATAGCTTGAGGCTTGAGGCTGAAAGCTTACCGTTTAATATTATGGCATTACTTAAATACGAATCGCAGGTAAGACCGCCACTGGTAGAAGGGAAAAAGGATTATCACCAGGTAACAGAGGATATCTGCCGCCCGGTAGAAGCAGCTCCAAGCGGGCTTTGGTGGGTAGGATTCCTTATATCACTTCTCTTGTTGTTGTTTGGTATAGTATCAGTAACGCGTGAGGTATGGTTTGGTACAGGGCAGTGGAACCTGCACAAAACTGTGGGTTGGGGATGGGACATTACCAACTTCGTATGGTGGGTCGGTATTGGTCACGCTGGTACACTTATCTCTGCGATCTTGTTGCTCTTCCGCCAGGGATGGAGAACGGGTGTTAACCGCGCTGCAGAAGCCATGACCATCTTCGCGGTAATGTGCGCTGGCCAGTTTCCTATCTGGCACATGGGACGTGTGTGGAATGCCTTCTTTACACTTCCTTATCCAAATACGCGTGGTCCTTTGTGGGTGAATTTTAACTCGCCACTTCTTTGGGACGTGTTCGCCATTTCCACATACTTCACTGTATCGCTTTTGTTCTGGTACTCAGGTTTATTGCCTGACCTTGCAACGCTTCGCGATCGTGCAAGATTGAAGTGGAGAAAAATGTTTTATGGTATCGCTTCTTTCGGATGGACAGGTTCTACCAAACACTGGCAAAGACACGAAGCATTATCTCTCGTATTAGCCGGTTTGGCAACACCGCTGGTACTTTCGGTTCACACGATCGTATCCTTTGACTTCGCCACCTCCGTTATTCCCGGATGGCATACAACCATCTTCCCTCCTTATTTCGTTGCGGGTGCCATCTTCTCTGGTTTTGCAATGGTGCAGACTTTATTGTTGGTAACAAGGAAAGTTCTTTACCTCGAAGATTACATTACTATCGAACACATCGAGGTAATGAATAAAGTAATCGTGCTGACCGGTTCCATCGTCGGTATCGCCTATCTCACCGAACTTTTCATGTCGTGGTATTCACACGTCCAATATGAGTGGTTTGCCTTCCGCTATAATCGTGTTGATCTTTCAAGTCCCTACGGTTGGGCTTATTACCTGATGATGGGTTGTAACGTGTTGTCACCACAGATTTTCTGGTTCAGGAAGATGAGAAGGAATATCTGGGTAACATTCTTCATGTCTATCATTGTGAACATCGGTATGTGGTTCGAACGTTTCGTGATTATCGTTACCTCTTTATATCGTGACTATTTGCCTTCTTCTTGGGCGGTATATTATACACCCACTATTTGGGAGGTTGGCTTTTACCTTGGAACTTTCGGGCTGTTCTTTACGTGTTATTTCCTGTTCTCTAAATTCTTCCCGGTAATCGCCATCGCCGAGATCAAGCACATATTGAAGAAGAGCGGAGAAAACTTTAAAGAGAAGATGGACGTGGTGGAAGAAGAGCCGGTAGAGACCTTTGCGCACGAATATGCTCACTAAAAGAGCGACAAGCTGCCAGCTATAGGCTAAAAGCTTGGTCTTTGAAAGTTGAAAACTAAAATGAAGTTGCAGGCTTGCAGCTTGCAGTTCATAGCTAAAAGCTAAATTATTATGGCTATAAAAAAGTTTGTTGTAGCGAGTTTTGATGACGAAGCGGTCCTGTTCCCTGCGGTTAAACAGGTTCGTAAGTCGGGTTACAAGATCCACGATGTATACACTCCCATGCCAATACATGGTTTGGATGCAGCAATCGGTATGCGCGATACAAGTTTGCACACTGCCGGGTTCTTTTACGGGCTTGCCGGAACCTGTACAGCGCTTGGATTTATCTCCTGGGCATTGACATATGACTGGCCTCTCAACTTTGGCGGTAAACCTTTCTTTGCTTTACCTGCCTGGATACCGATCACGTTCGAGTTGACAGTGTTGTTTTCAGCCGTGGGGATGGTGTTGACCTTTTGTTACCTCTGCCAACTGGCTCCCTTCGTAAAGAAGGATCATTTTCATCTTCGTTCAACTGACGATCTGTTTGTCATGGCCGTTGAATGTACCGACAAGACAAACGACAACGAATTGACACAATTTCTGTCCGGCCTTGGAGCGATAGAAGTAAATACGCAAATGAAAGAAACAGGTTGGTGGATCGGGAACTATGCGGATGACAGGAAACCATTCGAAACGCCAATAGAAGCTGTAGCTAATAAATAAATTATTGAATGAAAAGAATACTAATTGCAGCAGGAGTTTTTTCTTTAGCCTTTGGCTTTGTAAGCTGCGGTGGTGCACACGGAGACGACCCGGGACATGCGTATATGCCCGACATGTATTATAGCCGTGCCTACGAAACCTACGGTTACAATGACGTGGGAGGGGAATACGATACGTTGAAAAAAAGAGGAATCACCTATACCGGTATGCCTGTACCTGGCACAGTCGCCCGCGGTGACATGATCTCTTATCACCTGACGAATGATTCAGCAGGGATGGCAGCAGCTACCGCACTAAAGAATCCTTTCGATACTGCTGTAATGGGCGCCGATAAAATGAAAGAGGCTCAGAGGCTTTACCTCGTGTATTGTGGCATTTGTCACGGTGAAAAACTAGATGGCAACGGACCTTTACCGGCGGGAGGCGCCTATATTGCTGCGCCAGCGAACTTTATGGCTCCAAACATCAAGGCTTTTCCTGATGGGCACTACTTCCACGTGGCTACTTTTGGAATTCGCACCATGGGAAGCTATGCTTCGCAATTGACTCCGGAGCAACGTTGGATGGTGATCAAGTACATAAGGTCGAAGCAAGGACCTGGAGCCGGTACTCCCGCTACCGCCGACTCGTCCGCAGCAAAGAAGACCGGTACCGATTCAACTGCAAAAAAATAACTGAGACCGAAATAAAAAGATTGTAATGGCATCAATATTCAGAGATAGATTCGAAATCCCAAAAAGGTACAATAACTGGAGCCTTGGTTTGATGGCTGTCGGTGTGTTATCTGTGATCATTTTATTCATTACTCACGGCTCCAGTAGTGATCAGCGTGTTTCTGCGAGGTTCTGGGCTGCATTGCTCGAGAACAGCGTTTACTTTCTTTTGGTTGTAAACGCCTGCATGTTTTTCATCTGCGCTACAACGCTTGCCTGGGGTAGCTGGGCAACAACTTTCAGAAGAGTTACTGAAGCTATTTCCACTGCCGTGCCTGTGATCGGTGTGATTACCTTCATCATTCTGATGGTTTTGGTTTGGGGACCTAATCACATTCTTTATCATTGGGCTGATCCTGAAGTAACAAAGCCTGGTTCCGCTCACTATGATGATGCTCTTGCTTTCAAATCAGGATTTTTGAACCGTGGATTTTTTACTATTTGGACTATCATTACCATAGTAGGATGGTGGTTGCTTGGTAGAAAAATCCGTCATATGTCAAGGAGCATTGACGACCGTAAGCTCACCATCGAAGAAGGCAGAAGATATATCTGGGATAATACAGTATGGTCTGCTGTTTACATTGTACTTTTTGCTTTAACAGTAATGTCTTCTATTCCGTGGCTGTGGTTGATGAGCTTGAACGCTCACTGGTATTCTACCATGTATAGCTGGTACACCTTTGCGAGTACTTTCGTTGCCGGTTGCGCATTGATCACCATGTTCGTGGTATTCATGAAGAACCTTGGATACCTTGAGCTGACGAACCGCGAACATTTACATGACCTTGGTAAATTCCAGTTCGCTTTCTCTATCTTCTGGACCTACCTATGGTTCTCCCAGTTCATGTTGATCTGGTACGCCAACATTCCGGAAGAAACAATTTATTTCAAACTAAGGATGCAGGGTGCCTACAGGCCATTCTTCTTCCTCAACCTGATCATTAACTTCATAGCTCCTTTACTAATTCTGATGAGGCGTGGATCGAAGCGCAATTATGGAACGATCACTATGATGTCTGCATTGATCCTGTTTGGCCACTGGATTGACTTTTTCCAGATGGTCATGCCTTCAGCATCGCCGGATCATGTGCCGTTCATCCTGCTCGATTTAGGAATTGGAGCTGGTTTTGTGGGATTGATTATGTTCGTGACGGCTAAGTCGTTGGCAAAGCATCCTTTGCTGGCCATCAACCATCCGTTCCTGAAGGAAAGTATTATTCACCATACGTAATTGCTAAATAGTACGAAATAGAAACTAAGAAACTGATTTAAGATATGTCAACTACCTGGATAATTGTTGCGCTACTGTTAGGGTTTATCGTCGTCTTTCAAATTGCCAAGGCAAGTGAATATGTATCTATTTTAAAAGGCGAAGAGAAAACCAGGAAGGACAACAACCGTATCAACGCGTTTTTATTAATGGCGTTCCTGGTTGTCGGATTGTTTGGAGTATGGTACTGCAACGAAAGACTGAAAGGAAAGATTCTTCCACCTGCGGCTTCCGACCATGGAGAGAAGATCGATACCATGATATGGATCACTCTTGCCATCACCTTTGTCGTGTTCGTGATTACTCAAATTCTTTTGTTCTGGTTTGCTTATAAATACCAGGAAAGAGAAGGTCAAAAAGCTTACTACTTCCCTCATAATAATAAACTGGAAGTTATCTGGACTGTAGTCCCCGCAATAACATTGACCGTATTGGTAGGCTTTGGTTTGTTCTACTGGTTCCAGATCACAGGTGAAGCGCCAAAAGATGCACAGGTAATTGAAGTAACAGCTAGCCAGTTCAAATGGGAGTTCCGGTATCCCGGTAGAGACGGAAAGCTCGGTAAGAAATATTTTAAGAGAATTGACGAGAACAATTCAAATCCCCTTGGCCAGATTTGGGAAGACCCGGATAACAGGGACGATAAGGTGGTTAACGGCGAGGTTCACGTTGTGGTAAACAAACCCGTTAAATTCATAATTGGTTCAAAAGATGTAATTCACGAT
>DATDNL010000131.1:0-5648 GCA_036518315.1 Flavisolibacter sp.
AGCTCGAGAAAGTAAAACACGACAAAGGCTATGCAAGCGACACTGACCTCACCGCTGAAGACCTGAAGGCATTGGTGAAAGACTTCAAAGCCACTGTTAAGAAAGTATTAGGCAAAGAGTTCCCGGACAATCCAAACGAGCAACTATGGGGTAGCGTGGGCGCCGTATTCGCAAGCTGGAACGGTAAGAGAGCTATCGAATATCGCCGTATTGAAAGAATCCCTGACGAGTGGGGTACTGCCGTAAACGTGCAGGCAATGGTGTTTGGTAACCTCGGTGATGACAGCGCTACAGGTGTTGCCTTCACAAGAAACCCCGGTAACGGAGAAAATCATTTCTATGGTGAGTTCCTGGTGAACGCGCAAGGTGAAGACGTGGTTGCCGGTATCCGCACCCCCGCTCCAATCAATGAGTACTCTAAGAACGCACAAAGTGAGCATCTTCCAACCCTGGAAAGTTTGATGCCCAAACTATATAAAGAGTTGTTTACGATTCAGAGACGTTTGGAAAAACACTACAAAGACATGCAGGATATTGAGTTTACCATTGAAAAAGGTCAACTCTATATGTTGCAATGCCGCGTCGGTAAACGTAATGGCGTTGCCGCCGTTCGCATGGCAACTGAGATGTACAAAGAAAGACTGATTGACGCCAATACAGCTATTAAGAGAGTAGCTCCCAACCAATTGGTTGAACTGTTGCTCCCAATGCTGGATCCTAAAGCCGAACAAGCAAGCACCGTTATTGCGAAAGGTTTGCCTGCCGGTCCGGGTGGTGCAAAGGGCCGTGTGGTATTTACTTCAGATGAAGCAGTTGAATGGGCTCTCAAAGGAGAGAAAGTGATTCTCGTTCGTGAAGAAACGTCTCCTGAAGATGTTGACGGTATGCACAAAGCACAAGCCATCCTTACCACGAAAGGTGGCATGACATCCCACGCTGCACTTGTTGCAAGAGGCTGGGGTAAATGCTGTATCGTTGGTTGTGGTGACATTGAGATCCATTCAGATACAAAAACCTTCAGGGCTAAAAACGGTACCGTTATTAAAGAAGGTGACTGGATCACATTGAACGGAACAAAAGGCCTCGTTTATGAAGGAAGCCTTCCATTAGTTGCGATTGATGTTGACAAGAACCAATCCTATACTGACCTGATGAAGATCGTTGACAAGGTGAAAGTGTTGAAGGTTCGTACCAATGCTGAAACTCCCGAAGATGCAACTCAAGGTGCAAAGTTTGGTGCAGAAGGTATTGGCCTGTTCCGTACAGAACACATGTTCTACGGTGAAAACAGTGAAAAACCATTGTTCCTGCTTCGCAAGATGATCGTTAGTAAGAACGAACAGGAAAGAAGGACCGCTTTGAATGAGTTGTTTGTATTCGTGAAGAAAGATATCAAGGACACATTGAAGGTAATGAAGGGACATCCTGTTACGATCCGCTTGCTCGATCCGCCGCTTCACGAATTTGTTCCTCATGATACTGCAAGATTGTACCAACTGAGCCGCGAATTAGGGATCAGCATAGGGGTGTTAAAGAGAAGAGTGCTGGCATTGAATGAAAATAACCCAATGCTCGGCCACCGCGGTGTACGCCTGGGTATCTCTTATCCGGAGATCACCGAAATGCAGGTGAAAGCCATCTTCGAAGCAACTGCCGAAATAATCAAAGAAGGCGGAAAAGCATTCCCTGAGATCATGGTGCCCGTTACTTGTACGGTAAATGAGCTTTCCCACCAGAAAGTAATTGTCGACAGGGTATATGCCGAAGTTTGTGCTGCCAAGAAAGTAAAGAAGATACCTCACCTCTATGGTACAATGATCGAGATCCCAAGGGCTGCTATCAAGGCCAACCAAATGGCCGAAGTGGCTGACTTCTTCTCATTCGGTACAAACGACCTCACCCAAATGAGCTTCGGGTTTAGCCGCGATGACGTCGGCGGATTCCTTCCCAATTATCTCGACCAGAAAATATTGGTGGACGATCCGTTCCAGACAATTGACCAGGATGGTGTAGGCGTGTTGATTAAACTGGGTGTTGACAAAGGACGTAGCGTGAAACCAAATCTGAAAGTGGGTATTTGCGGCGAGCATGGTGGCGACGCTGAAAGCGTGAAATTCTGCCATCGCATTGGTATGAACTACGTTAGCTGCTCTCCATTCCGCGTGCCTATCGCAAGACTGGCAGCCGCTCACGCAGCCATTGAAGAAACAGAATTGAAAGCTCACAAGCCTTCCTTTAAGGTGAATGTTCCAAAAAAAAGTAAGGCGCAAAAGAAAAGAAAAGTTGTAGTGGGTTAATATGGTTTCTTTCCTAAGGCTTCGTTGGTTGAAAGATCAGCGAAGCCTTTTTATTTTCGATAGTATGAAGGCTAAAACCTTCTCAGAATTTCTCCTGTTGCACCTGGTACCTCACCTTCAGATACCCCAATTTTTGTTTACAGAAGAAGTCAATACCTTTGTTGATCAGGGCCTTGCATTTGAGTCGGCATTCCAAGGGATCTATCCTCTCCAAAAAACCATCGCCAACCCTGGGAAACTATTCATCTTTAAAGAATAGTTTATGTCGCAACCAACAATACCCTTCGATAATTCGGTACCTAACAGCAGGCTTTCATTTCTGCCGCTCATAAAGTCGTTGAAAAAAACAATCGCCCAGGGAAAGCCCGGCGCCCAAAAACTATATCGTAAAATCATTTCACGTTTCGAGTCTATTCCTGAGTTATTACAGCCAATCGAGGACCTTTCATTATTGGAAAAACACAGCGAGTTAGTGGAAACGGTTCTGTGCACCATATTTCCGCCAGCCAGTTCCGAGGGAGACAATATTTACGCCGTGGCAATACCATTTACTTTCAACACCATTTATACATCACCTCTTTTCGAACAATCGTTTCTGAAACCAGGCACCAAAGAAATCAATATTCCCGAAGGGGATATTGCGGAACAACTTTGCTCTGAAAGAATATACAGGGCTTATTACCTCATCCTGAATAAATATAATGGCTACCATACACATCCTGGCACCCGTTCGGTTTATCCGTTTGATGATTCGATAACAGGGCTGAAAAAATATTTCGAAGTCCAGGTTGATGCAAGGTTTGTTGAAGTAACAACCAAGGATGACATCGATCCCGATATTCCGGAAAACGCCATTTGCACCAGGACCAATCGCATGATGGAAATTTCGGAGCTGTGGAAGCGTCTCCCACTTGACAAGTTTATTTTCGAAGGACTGATCCTTATTCGCATCTGTGATGTTACGAGTAGCGAGGTGATCTCAGAGATAAAGAATACACTTCTTAATACTAATGCTTTTTACGATACCGGTGTATACGAAACGCTGCAATCACATATACAGACATTACTGGGATTGAAAGAAGTAAGAACCGGCATCACCCCGTTTTTCAAAGTAAGCGGCCATTTTGTGTATTCTGAATTGCATAACAGCAACAGTCTTCTTTTCAGGCATTTTACTGAACTGCAAAAAATGGATGAGGTGAATGAATGTTGCAAACAACTTTTTTACGAAGCCAATACACCTATCGTTTTTGAAACACTAAACGAAAAGGTGTTGAAGGAATTTGATTATCTGCATTTATATCTTGAAGCAGGTGCACAGAGCCTGATTCTTTGTCCCCTCAAAAACAACGGAGAACTCATTGGTGTATTGGAGATCATTTCGGAAAAGCCGGGAATTTTAAATCACACACACATCACCAAAATAGAACATGCCCTCCCTTTGTTCACCCTTGCCCTGGAAAAAAGCGCAGATAGCCTTGACACGCAGATCGATAAAGTGATCAAGGAAAAGTTTACAGCCGTGCAACCTGCAGTGGAATGGAAATTCATTGAAGTAGCATGGAACTATATCAGAAATAGCAGGATGACCGAAGATGTAAAAATTGAACGTATCACCTTCGGCGATGTTTATCCCTTGTATGCAGCAATTGATGTGCGCAACTCTTCGGCAGAAAGGTCCGACGCCATTCAACTTGATTTTCTTGAACAATTGAACATTGCAGGAAATATCATTTCGAAAGCAAGAAAGGAAATCCAGTTTCCTTTGCTTGAAGAAATTGAATTCAAAATCCGCAAATACATTTTGTCCGCTTCGGATGTATTGTTGTCAGATGAAGAAATTCTTATCCGCGATTTCTTTAATGGGCAGGTAGTGACAGTGTTCAATCATTTACTGGACACCCTGCCTTCCGTCCGAAAAGATATTGAAGACTATTTTGCCATGCTCGATCCGTATTCCGGTGTCATCTATCATCACCGTAAAATGTATGAAGAGAGCATCACAAAGATCAACGACGTAGTCTCAAAATTTATCGACAGGGAACAGCAAGCAGCCCAGTTGGTGTACCCGCATTATTTTGAACGCTATGTCACAGATGGTGTTGAGTTCAATATGTATATAGGCCAGTCGATCGCGCCGCGTCGTAAGTTCAATGACATGTTTCTCCAGAACCTCAAGATGTGGCAATTAACGACCCTGGCCAAAGTAGCAAGGTTAACAGCAGAACTGGAAAGCACATTACCTACACTACTAAGCACTACGCAATTAATACTGGCCCAGAGTCTGCCTATTTCCATCACCTTCCGTACGGCCGAACGGAAATTCGATGTGGATGGCGCCTACAATATCCGCTATGAGATCATAAAGAAAAGGATTGATAAAGTGCATATTTTGCATTCTGTTGAACGACTCACACAACCCGGGAAGATCGCCATTGTATATACACAGGTAAAAGAGGCAGCGGAATACATGGAGTATATAGAGTTTCTTCAAAATCATAAATTATTAAAGCCTCATGTAGAGAACCTGGAGCTTGAAGAACTGCAGGGTGTGGTTGGATTAAAAGCATTAAGAGTGGACGTGGAATTGGATGAACCAGCCAGGGCGGAATCAGACAGGTTTGAATTGTCTTCAACCACTTCGGGAAATATTTACGTATAACTGTATCAAAATTTTTCGGCCCAGGTATCACTGGTTAGCGCCTAAGTTCAAAACAGTCATTAAATTGACTTTCTCCTTTCGGAGAAACTACCACGGCGATGTGGCATGATCTCTTGTGTCCTTGCTTTCAGCGAATCCTGACCAAAACCCTACTATCTTTTTTTAGTATTTCGAGTTGATTTGAATCATTGTCCGGGGAGTTTGGGGACCGTAATTTTACCAGATGAGGCAATGGACCAACATAATTCGCAAACCTTCTTAGTTGTCTTCGCATTATTCCATTTACTATTCCCCTGATCATTAGCCTCTTATTTTATTCACCTCATTCTTTCACAATGAAAACAATCATTGAACCATTTAAAATAAAATCGGTTGAACCGATTTACTTCAATACAAAAGGAGAACGCGAGGAAATACTAAAAAAAGCCTTCTACAATCCCTTCCTGGTCTCCTCCAAGGATGTGCTTATTGACCTGCTAACCGATAGCGGCACGAGTGCCATGAGCAGTTACCAGTGGGCTGGCATCATGGAAGGCGATGAATCCTACGCCGGTAGTCAGAGCTTTTACCATTTCGAAAAGACCATCCGCAACATAACTGGCATGCCGATCGTCATTCCAACGCACCAGGGCCGTGCAGCAGAAAAGATCTTGTTCAGCATTATTGGAGGGAAAGGAAAATACATCGTC
>DATDNL010000132.1:0-3188 GCA_036518315.1 Flavisolibacter sp.
AGAAGTTCCATAGTAGTAAACTGTTGATGGCATTTCCATAGATCATTAAAGACAGGGCCCGAAGAATACGGCTATTGTCGGAAATTAACCATATACCTAAGCCGAAAGCAATAAAAAGTAAGCTGGAAATGGTAAAAAGGATAACCACCAATCGACTGGTTGGAGCTCCTATTGCAAACAACTCGCTTACTGTTTGCTCATTGAAACTGTAACCCTTGTAAAGATTGCCGGCAACCAGGTCTTTCAAGGGATAAAGCAAAGAGCCCAAAATCCCGCAACCCAATAAGATGTTTGCTGTTTTCTTATGAGCGTTTACTGTGTACATATGAAATGTTTTTTAGTAAAGACTTCATAAGTATTGGGACCTGGAATGAGATACAGCGGATCCGGCTTGAGGACGTACCGTAAGTCGACTCTTCCTCTACCCGGTAAGTTAGAAAAAGTCGATTAATCAACAAATGATCAGTGTTTGTTTCTCAGCCGGTTTCTCAGCCGGTAAGAAGTTGCTGTTCCGTCCTATGTATTTGTCATAACGGATAATTATGTGGCTTGTACTTGTCCTTAACGAATACGAAGTAGGTGTTCCGATTGCCGTCGACGTCAATCTTAACAAATGGAGCGTCCAACTTTTTTTCCTTGATTACCTGTTTCAATTTCTTCTGTGTTGCAGGTTTGTATAGATAATTCAGGGCTTTTATCCTTAAGTAATCGTCATTTGACGCGAAGCCCACCTCCAGCCTCTATGTTTCAGGCGCAAATTGATTGTTTAGTTCCAAATAATATACGCCGATTCGAACGTCGACCTTTAGGCTACTGTCCTCAACAGTGTAATATTGCGTTAGTTCGTAGATATTGTTGGGATCATGCTCCTCTTTGTTGAGAAAGACGTAATTATTATAAAATTCACCCACTTCGTAGGTCACTTCAAAGTCCGCCGTCAGTCTCCTGGCTACAATTCCGTCAGCGAACTTAGTGAGAAAGCTATCTGTCCTATGTCTTATCAGTTGCACCCGTTGCTGTATCTTTTTGTCGGAGATCTCGGCTATGCTTGATTGTCCATTTGAAAGCAGATGGCTAAATATAACGACTATCAACAGCAGCAGTTTCATAACATGTCGTATGATAGAAGTCTTAGTTTTATTTCTTTCCCCGCTTTTGCAAGTAAATCATGTCAAAGGATTGGCTTGTTGAACAAAACTTTCCAACTGTTCACAATTCCCATGTTTTTAAATCCTAAATACGGCATCTCACTCAAAGCTTTCTCTAAATCGTCAATATTGGAGTAAAAGAAGTTGTCGATCTTTTTTACTATTCTGCCTTCTTTAATTAGGCACAGTGTTTTATTCTCGTTCCATTGCTTATGCCATAATCGCGTCGTGATATAGCCATCAAATTCCTCGAAGTCGTAGGCTTTAGTTCTTCTTGTGAACAGGTTCTTAAAAGCAATGATTTTTGATACGCTGTCCGAATTCACTTCTATTGAACTCGCACGAGCCGAAAGAGTAAGTACGAAGATTAAACATCCTATAAGGTCGAGGATCACTTGAGTGTTGAAAGTGTTCTTGTTGTGAACGTCAATTTCAAGGATTGTGAAGTGAAAGTAGTACTGCGTTACTGAACAAATGGCAAGAAACAGAAAGAATGCACTAGCACCGGCAAGAAGCCAAAATCCAAATGTATTGTGTCTTGATCTAATCATAAGGCTTGTCAGCTGGTTGCGATACAATAGTAGTGTTTCTGTACACTCCGAAACTACATAATATTTCTAACCTGTTCTTGTTAGTTGGGACTAATGTCATTTCAGGCAAGCGTAGAGTACCAAAGCCATAACCACCACAAAGAAAACCTGGTCAATAATTATGTCCCAACGTCGCCTGGGCAACTTGTGTGGAGGATAGGGTATGTCCCAGCGTCCCTTGTTGGCTGACTCGAGCAATAGACCAGGTGTGACCGGGATATGCTTCACCCTTTGATAAGGTGGTTTGAAAAAAGAGCGTCCAATGCTGGTCAAGGCTCCTTCTTCTTCCGCGTGGAAGTACCAGAGATAGGTTGTCATGTCAACATTGAAGCGTTTGGCATAGGCAGCAATCAGCTCATGAAAGTCGTCGCCGGTAACACCCAGGTCATTCATTAAGTCGTCTCCTGGTTTAACATCGCGAACACCAGCCATTTCTTTGATGAGGTTGTCTATCTCTTCCTGGCTGTACATAGGAAGGTCGTGTTTTGCTAACAATGTTTTCTATCATCCGAAACTACCAAACGTTCCACGCCATGCACCAATCCGAAACACCTCTATTTTTCAAATACAACCGCGTCGGGTGATGCTCCTAACCGGGCCAGGAGTTCTTGCATCACTTCAACCATCTTCGGTGGCCCGCATAAATAGAATTTCCTGCTGAAGTCGTTCACATGTCTCTTTAAAAATTCTTCATTGATATAGCCGGTCAAATATTCGGTGTTGGGATCGTTCGTGATGACATTCAGAAGATTTTTCCCCAGCATTGCCTCGAGTTCGTCTTTGAGAATGATATCATCATCCGTTTTATTCGAAAAGAACAATTTGTTATCGCCGATCAAACCCCGCTGGTGTAAGTCGCGGAAGATGGCAATAAACGGTGTGATGCCCGCACCTCCTGCGATAAAATAGCCCGCGCCCGTGTATTCGATCGCTCCCCACACATCCCTCACAATCAATTCATCTCCTTCCTCCAGTTTAAAAAGTTCATTGGTGACACCGGGATGGTCAAAATAGCTTTTGATCGTGAACTCCAGGTGTTCATCTTTATTCAATGAAGTAAAGGTGAATGGACGTTTCTCCTCTCTCCAGCCCTCTTTATTGATTGACACTTCTGTCGCCTGCCCGGGAACGAACTCGTAACCGGCCGGCTTTTCGCAGCGATAGCTTCTTACATCGTGCGTCCTTTGAATGATCTTCCTGATCTTAATGACTTGTTCCATTGCTGTTATTAGTTTCAATTTACAAAACTCATATGGTTCGACACGGGTTTCTTTCAAATCGGCAAATACCTATACCGCTTCCCTATTAAGATATTGCCCCTCATGGTTCCTTTCCTTTGGCTGACCAATTTTTCAGTTTCCTTCGGCGCGGTGTTCCTTCGGGTGATCATAATATGGGGAGTCCAACTGGTCTGCAAAGTAACCCCGGAAACTTTATCGAGAAGTTTCTT
>DATDNL010000133.1:0-2723 GCA_036518315.1 Flavisolibacter sp.
GGGTTGATTGAGTTGATTAGGTTGAATGGGGAGAAAGGTCACGCGGAGACGCGGGGTACGCGGAGGGAGTTGGAGTTTGAGGCGTGTAGAGTTCGTGGTTTCTTTTACAGTTATCGTTTTTTTGAGCATCAGGCACGGTTGCCGGTAGGGAGGGTTTGGATGGTGGCCCCTTGTCTTGGTTTTTTGATTATTCCTGGTTGTAAGATCAATACAATTGTTGCGGCGATAAGGATAAGATCGAGGTAGACATTTAGTTTGAAGACACCGAATAGGCCGTAAAATGCATCAAGCAGGGCGAGTGTTAAGACCCAGGACCGTGATTGGTTAACAGGGAGTATTAGGTACAGGCCTGTAATCACCAATAGGGTTGGGCAGGGGACGAGGCCGATGGGGGCGCTGTAGGAATAGGTCCACCAGCTTGCTTCTAAGAAATGGGGATAGAAGAAGCCGGAGAGGAAGATTAGAGAGCCGGCTATTTGGGACCAGGGTCTTGGTTCAACCGCTGTTTGAAGTTCTTTCTTTTTGATTCCTAGTATGAATAAGAGTGAGCTGGCTGCTAAGAACAGGGTGCCGTTGAAAGGATTGCCTGCCGTCCATGCGAGGACGGATACAGACAATAGAAGAAGGGAGAAAAGGAGATTTACAAATCGATTTGACAGTTTTTGTTTTGCAGAGAAGTAATATAGCAAGAACAATACGACTATGGCGTGCCAGGAAATTGCTACGGCTATGTATTTATTGCTTATAAGGGTCAGTGTTTTTAAGATTTCATCTGCCGTTGGCATGAGGGCTTTTGTTCTCAAGATATTTTTGACAGCCTTATTGCTCAATGACAGACATCAGTGAAAGTGGTGAATATGGTCACCGGCGCGCTTTAAGTGTTCTATTTCAATAAGAAAGGGTTTGTTAAAAGGAGGTTACGCAGACTATATTTATTTCATCGTCTCATTTAAGCATAAGTTGGTACCAGATCATTAGTTGCAGGAAATTCCATTAATCAGAATATCGACCTTTGTTGCTCCGAGGATTATCTCAATTCCCTCCCCAATCGGGATAACTTATGGATGCCCACAATAAACCTCTGACAGTGTCGGCTAAGTAAGTACTATTTAGCTTTCCATTACTTCTCATTGTATAAACACAATTGGCCAAATCTTTTTCGGCAGGTTTTTCTCGTCGGAGATCTTCCGCACCAAATACTGTAGGCCTGTAACTGCTTGAAATTCTCTTAAAAGCATATCTGCGGATTAAAGAACGCATGTCGTTGGCTGGTATCCTGAACGAGGTCACCGTGTAAAACTCACCATTGTCAAATGACTCTATTGGCCTCGCAGATGATGGCAACTTTATGCCGGATGCCCTTTCATAATAGTCTTTGTCATACGAAACTCCACATGAAGAAATGAAAACGCTTACACAGAAAACGAGAATATGGAGTCGAATGCTCATGTCGATACGCTAAACGCTAATTTACAAAGGAGGAAGAGAATCAGCCCTTCTTGCCCCAAGATTCATCTTTACAACCAAAAACGTTGCCGTCTGGCCGTAAAGATTAGCTATGACAAAGGTTATAAGAATGTTCATTATTTTTTGTTGCTTTACCAAGATCATAGTTTGTGAGCCCGGGACTGTATTCTTTTGCAGGGATAGAATTATGAATCGACTTCAATTATAAAACGTACATAGAAATGAATCGCTTGCTTTTTTTGATTGTCATTGTAAGCACGAGCCTTGCCGCGCAACAGAAGGTGCAGGGTAGTGATATAATTAAGGGTAGAGAATATCATGTGTCGAAAACCGGTGATGATAAAAACGACGGTAGTCTTTCGAGGCCCTTCAAAACTATTTCTGCTGCGGCAGCTATCGCCATGCCGGGTGATGTTATTACGGTGCATGCGGGTGTTTACCGTGAGCAGATCATTCCACCGCGGGGAGGTAATTCAGACAAGGAGAGGATCGTCTACCAGGCGGCCAAGGGCGAGAAAGTGGAAATAAAGGGTTCGGAAATAGTTAAGGACTGGAAAAAGATCAATAATGATACATGGGAGGTGAAGATTCCAAACAGCTTCTTCGGAAAATTTAATCCTTATGCTGATCTTATTCGGGGAGACTGGTTTGCGCCTACGCCGAAGGAGAGGAAATATCACACAGGTGCTGTCTATCTCAATGGCGACTGGTTGATGGAGGCGGCCAAAAAGGAGGAGGTGATGTTCGCTGCCGATGTGAAAAACCCGCTGTGGTGGGGGGAAGTGGATTCAACTACAACAACGATCTGGGCACAGTTTAAAGGCGAGGACCCTAATAAAGAGAATGTCGAGATCAATGTGCGGCAGACTGTTTTTTACCCCGATAAGCCTTTCATCAATTTCATAACGGTCCGCGGTTTCGTGATGCAGCAGGCGGCCACCAACTGGGCGCCGCCGACTGCCGAACAAATGGGATTGATCGGCACGCACTGGAGCAGGGGATGGGTTATTGAAAATAACGTGATCCAGTATTCTAAATGTGTCGGTTTGGCATTAGGTAAGTATGGAGATGAATTCGATAACAAGAGTGCCGAATCGGCCGAAGGTTATGTCGGAACTGTAAACCGCGCGCTCGCTTTTGGATGGAACAAGGGAACAGTGGGTGGTCATATTGTCCGCAATAACAAAATCGCCTATTGTGAGCAGGCGGGTATTGTGGGAAGCATGGGTTGTTCGTTCAGCGTCATAGAGGGGAAT
>DATDNL010000134.1:0-4847 GCA_036518315.1 Flavisolibacter sp.
TTACTACCGTTGTAAGTATATTCCGTTTTCCCCGAAGTATCCGCCACACCCATGATTACATAATATTGAACTTCCCTTATAACCTTTCCTGCTCCGTCATAAATCAGGGCAACACTGTCGGCAAAGGGTACTCCACCCACATTTAATGCAGTCACCTCGGCTATGTACCTACCGCCCGCAGACTTGATAACTGAAACCGCGCTGTCAAAACCGAGCTGTTGATAATCCGGTGATTTGTAAATCACCTGTTGTATAATTCCCTGGGAGTTCCTTACGGCTCTTTCACTTATCGTAACCGTCTGGCCGCTTGAAATAGTTTCCGAAACAAAGCTTATTAGCTGTTTGCTCGAATTGTAGTTAAAGGTCATTGTAGCGGAATCACTTCCGTTACTCGAAGTGATCTTCGTCAACAGACCTGATCCTGTAGTGCCGCCCCCCGTGTTTCCGGTGTTCGCATATTCATCCTTGACTTCTTTTTGACAGGAAAACAGGGCTATGCACATCACACCCAAAACAGCAGCTAGCAAACTTTTCATGACAGGGTAATTTACCTCAAGATAAAATATTTCTATAATTCGAGTAAGGTCTTAACGGGATCTTTTCCGAAAAGAAGCAGCTCAGGATTTTCAAGCAACTCCTTAACCCTGACAAGGAAGGAGACAGACTCCCTTCCATCAATGATCCGGTGATCGTAACTCAGCGCCAGGTACATCATCGGCCTGATCACAATCTGCTTATCCACCACGACCGGCCTCTCTTCTATCTTGTGCATCCCCAAAATAGCCGACTGCGGAATATTGATAATAGGGGTTGAAAGCAACGAGCCGAAGACGCCGCCATTCGTTATGGTGAAAGTGCCCCCCTGCATTTCTTCTAACGCCAGCTTATTGTCGCGTGCCTTTGTTGCCAGTTCCACCACCTTTCTTTCGATATCAGCCATGCTAAGGCCTTCAGCATTACGTATCACCGGCACCACCAAACCCTTGGGTGCTGAAACAGCAATCGAAATATCGCAATATTGGTGATAAACGATCGAGTCACCATCAATGTAAGCATTTACCGCCGGCCACTCCTGCAAAGCATAACAACATGCTTTTGTGAAGAAGGACATGAAACCAAGATTCACACCATGCTTTTCTTTAAACTTATCCTTGTATTGACCACGCAGCGCCATAATCTTACTCATATCAACCTCATTGAAGGTGGTAAGCATGGCCGTCGTATTCTTCGCCTCAACCAGTCTTCTCGAAACGGTCTTGCGAAGATTGCTCATCTTTTCTTTCTTCTCGTCACGAGTAAATGGCTGCAATCCCGGTTTACGTCCTGGATTCGATAATGCCTCCAGCACATCGTCTTTCAATATTTTTCCATTATATCCGCTCGGCTGAATACTCTTTGGGTCTACTTTCTTATCCGCTATAATGGCAGAAGCAACTGGAGTAGCCTTTACATCTGCAGCCGTTGCAGGTGCCGCTGCTTCTTTTGTTTGTGGTTTCGTCTCCGTCTTCTGACTACCGACTTCCGACTTCTGACCTCCGACATCCGACTTCTGACTTCCCTCGGGCTTCGCTGCCGCATCATCAATCTGTGCCAGCACATCTCCAATATTAAGGGTGTCGCCTTCCTTACCAACTGTCTTCAAAACGCCTGCCTTCTCCGCATTCACTTCAAACGTCGCCTTCTCACTTTCCAGCTCGGCGATCACTTCATCCCTCTCCACATAATCACCGTCATTCTTCAACCATTTCACCAGCGTGACTTCATTAATACTTTCTCCAACTGTTGGTACTTTAATGTCAATCATTGTTTCGTTTATTTCTTTTTCCTTAACCGAAGTTATCAACCCCGGCCCTACTTATCTAATCGCGATTTTCTGTCTTCACCCTTTGCCACCATTCCTGATCAATCATTTAATTTCCCTCTCCTTACTCATTACTCTTTTCCTCATTCTCACATTGTCTCATTTTCTCATCAGCTAATTATCACATCAGCCAATTCTCTCTCATTGTCCTATTGTCACTTTGCCACATTGTCTCATTGTCAAATTAAATCGCAAACGCCGTCTCCACAATCTCCCCCTGCTCTTGCGCATGCACCTTGCTATAACCACTTGCGGTTGCCGCACTTGGCTGCCTGCTGATAATTCCGTAATTAATACTCTTTAGATTCATTTGCAGGAAAGAAGCTGCGCCCATATTCAGAGGTTCTTCCTGGACCCAGAACCATGTTGCCTTACCATACTTCTTATACAGGTCTTCTAATTGCTTATATGGCAAAGGATAAATTTGCTCAAGCCTTATGATCGCCACATCGGGTATGTTTTCCTTCTGTTGACGTTCCAGCAGATCAAAATATACTTTGCCCGAACAGAACAACACCTTTTTTACCTGTGAGGGATTCGCACTGGCATCATCAATCACCTCTCTGAATCCTCCATTGGTAAACTCACTCATCACCGAATAGCTTCCTGTATGTCTCAGGTTTGCCTTAGGCGAGAAATTGATCAATGGCTTCCTGAACGGCCATGTCAACTGCCTGCGCAACGCATGGAATAGGTTAGCAGATGTCGTGATATTCGTTACCACCATATTGAACTCAGCGCACAATTGTAAAAATCTTTCCATCCTTGCACTACTATGCTCAGGCCCCTGTCCTTCATAACCGTGGGGCAGTAACAACACGATTCCGTTCATTCGCAGCCACTTGGTCTCTGCCGAACAAATAAATTGATCGACAATGATTTGTGCTCCATTCACAAAATCGCCAAACTGTGCTTCCCACAATACCAGCGAATTCGGGTTAGCCATTGCATATCCATACTCAAATCCAAGGACAGCATACTCACTCAATAACGAATTATAAATCCGGAACTGACCCTGCCCTTCCTTTAAATTACTAAGGCGATTATATTCCTTATTGCTTGCTTCGTCATAAATAACAGCATGACGATGTGAGAAAGTTCCTCTCTTCACGTCCTGCCCGCTCATCCTCACATCCTTTCCTTCCACTAACAAACTACCATAAGCGAGCAATTCACCTGTAGCCCAATCCACCTTCTGCTCTGCTTCAAACAATTTCACCTTGTCGGTCAGTATCTTTTCAACCTTCCTCAGCGGTTTGAAATCATTTGGCCACTTCATCAAACCATCAAACAATAATTTAAACTGAGCCTCGCTGATCGCTGTTGTCGGCGACTGTTCAAAATCCTCGTCCGTTGCTTTGCGCAAACTCTTCCACCACAATTCCGGTTGCTGATATTTATAAGGTAGCGGATGCTGTTTCACTTCGTCCAGGCGTTCCTGCAAATCACTCCAGAACTTCTTTTCCATCTCCTTTGCCAGTTCTTTCGCATCGTTCTCTCCGTGGTTTAGCAAATACTCCACATAAACTTCTCTCGGGTTGGCATGCTTGTCAATCATTGCATACAACTGCGGCTGCGTAAATTTCGGGTCATCGCCTTCATTGTGTCCATGGCGACGATAGCAGACCATATCGACAAATATGTCGGAATTAAATTCATGCCGATAGCGAGCCGCTATCTCAACGCATTGCACTACTGCTTCAGGATCGTCTCCGTTCACGTGCAGTACTGGCGCCTGTATGGCCGAAGCAACAGACGTCGAGTAATCCGAACTCCTTGCATCATCAAAATCAGTAGTAAACCCAATCTGGTTATTGATCACAAAATGAATCGTACCACCGGTATAGTACCCATTAAGTTTACTCATTTGTATGATCTCGTACACGATCCCCTGTCCTGCAACAGAGGCATCTCCATGGATCAATATCGGTAACACCTTATCAAAATCCGACTTGTATAATACGTCAGCCTTAGCCCTCGAATAGCCAAGTACCACGGGATTAACCGTTTCCAGGTGAGAAGGGTTAGGTGTCAGCTTTAGGTGCATCTTTTTACCATTCGCCGTATCCACTTCACTACTAAAACCCAGGTGATACTTTACGTCACCGCTTCCCATCGTCTGGTCAGGAATAGCAGTTCCTTCAAACTCACTGAATATTTGCTCGTACGTCTTACCCAAAATATTTGCGAGCACATTCAGTCTTCCACGGTGTGCCATACCAATCACGGCTTCTTCCGTTCCAAGGTCCGCAGCCGCGGTCAACATCGCATCCAATGCAGCGATCGTGGTCTCCCCCCCTTCCAATGAAAACCTTTTCTGCCCGATATATTTCGTGTGCAGGAACTTCTCGAAAATCACTCCCTCATTCAACTTCTGCAGTACTCTTTTCTTCTTTTCAATTGAAAGCGGTGTATGAAACTTTTCGATTTCCGTTTGCAGCCATTCAATTTTTTCCTGGCTAACAATGTATTGATACTCCACTCCTATGTGACCGCAATAAATTCTCTTGAGGCGGTCAACTATCTGTTGTAAAGACGCATTTTCCAAACCGACATACTTTCCGGCAACAAATGTTTGCCCAAGGTCTGCATCACTTAATCCAAAATATTTAAGGTCAAGGTTGGCGCCCCTGTCTTTACGTTTACGAATTGGGTTCGTATCGGCAACAAGATGACCGTTCTTTCGGTAAGCAAGAATCAAATTGTAAACAGCAAACTCTTTCGTTAACTGGTTTCCGTCAACAGCTACACCGGTGGTCGGCTCAGCAGCTGTAACAGCATGACCGTTTACCCCACTTGAAACCGCAAAATCAAAACCTTCAAAGAATTTACGTAATTCAGGATCAACGCTTTCAGGATTTTGGACGTAATCATTGTAAAGGCTTTCAATATAGGCCGGGTGTGATTGGGTGATATAGGAAAAGTCCTTCATGAAGGATGTGTGTTTTTTGGGAAGGCAAATATCGTTCAAAAAACAACTATCACT
>DATDNL010000135.1:0-4555 GCA_036518315.1 Flavisolibacter sp.
CTGCCGCGGTTGCCTCCCTCGCTTGCAATTGGACATCGCCTTTCGTACGCCTCGCCAATAGAACATCACGGTTAAAGAGAGTCTGGTCAAGGTAGAGCTGCCCTAACGAGGTGTTGTTGACACCCACAGGAGTGGCTACCCCGTTGAAGAAACTCGTGCTCCGCTGAAAGTTGTGCTGCAAATTATATTGCCCACCGACCTGTGGATACCAATCTGCCAGGCGGCTCCTGATATTATAAGAAACAACCTGCTCCTGCAACTGCGCCTGTCTTACAGAAGGTTGGTGGCTCAATGCATATTGGATGCATTGTTGCAAAGTGGCGTCAGCCAGCAGGCTGTCGTTGTTCGCTTGCGCGTGAAGCGATTGTATAACAATTAAAAAAGAAACGAAGGCAAGGGTCTTCTTCATAACAAAAATGGGTTCTCGTTGGGAGCAAGCAGGCGTTAGTTATTCACTCCTGGATAGGGCGAAGTGCAAAGTAAAGTAAAACTGAATAAATATTCATTTAATTTTGATGAGTGAGATGTAAAGACGTATCAAAGGTAGAAGCTATTTTCCGTGCGACATTGACACTGGTTAAAGAGCGGGGGCTGGCAGGCATCACGATGGGTGATATTTCAAAGGAAGCCTCCATTGCAACCGGCACACTTTATATTTATTTCAAAAATAAGGATGAACTCATCCGCGCCTTGTTCACCGAATGCCGGAAACAATCAGCCCACTACTATTTTGAGAATGTTAATGAACAGTTATCCTTCGAGGGAAGGATGGAGAGACTTTTTCATAACATTATTTGTTACAAGATGAACAACTTCGAGGTATCAGCCTTCCTCGAGCAGTCTTACCATTCCCCCTACGTGGACGTTATCGACCTGAAGAAGAAACAAAAAGCGCTGAACCCACTGTTCGATCTCATTAAAGAAGGTGTCGAAACGAGGAAGATCAGGAACACAGAAGTACAATTGATTGTTTCCTATTTATTTGGGATCATCAACGAAATGGTAAAGAAGGCCTATTTCTCAAATAAGAAAATAACAGAAGCAGTTATCAAAGAGGTCTATGCCATGTTCTGGAACGGAATCAAATATGACGGATAAAATATAATACCTGCGCAACATTCTAATTTTGCCTATGCCTGCTAAAGCCAATCATCTCTTCATTAAAAACATGGTTTGTCAAAGGTGCATCATGACCGTTGAGAACATCCTTCAACAAAAAAAGGTGCCTTTTACCAATGTGTCTCTTGGTGAGGTGGAACTGGAACGGAAGCTTTCAAAAGAAGAAAGCAAGTCTATCGAGGCAGACCTCCGCAAAGTAGGCTTTGAACTTATTGATACCAGGGTAAACAAGATCATCGAACAGATAAAGCAGGCGGTGTTGGAATACCTGGGCCTCGGTATGGACAGCCAGAACCTGAAGCTGTCAAGCTTTATCACCAGGAATCTACCTTACGATTATGGTTATCTAAGCGATCTTTTTTCTTCCGTGGAAGGCAAGACCATCGAACAGTATTTTATTCTGCAGAGAATTGAAAAGGTGAAGGAGCTATTGGTATACGACCAATTGTCGCTAACCGAAATTTCCTACCAGGCTGGATTCAGCAGTGTGCACCATCTCTCATCCCAATTCAAGAAAGTGACTGGGTTAACACCATCTCATTTCAAAAAGATCGGCATCGAGAAACGCCGGTCGTTGGACCAGCTCTGATCCAGAAATCAAGTAAATCTTCCATTCAATTGCGCAAATCTCACGGCTGCATACCAAGATCGTTTTGTGAGTCCGGAAACCCTGGCTAACCGCCTTACCAAAACGGGCTTACCTGTTTTGTTTGCCGGCTTATCGCTTGATACTCGCAGCTTACTCCCTCGTTACTCCCGCGATACTCCCACTATACTCCCACAAAAGCCCACCCTTTATTATATTAAATAGAAACTACAAAACGCGCGGCAGCATCGACAGCTGCTTTCAACCAAGGGAACATAAAGGGTGATTTTCGTAATGCCAGGTCTTGTTGTACTCGCAGAAAGACAGGGATTTCAAAACGTTTTGTTAAAGGCTTTTTTCCCACCCAACGGTTTTCTCCTCGTACGGGGTATTGCTTCTGAAACCGGTTAAAAACAATAATTCCTAAACCATCAAACAATAAGAAATGAGAACAATTACCAAACAAGCAAGTATTATCTTCCTCATCGTGGCAATACTTTCCGCCTGTTCTAAGGAGAGGATAACCAACACTCCTGCCCCGGGCAATGGCGGCGGGACACCATCGACTCCATCAGCAGAAAAAGCAAACATTCGCTTTTCAACCACCGTCGACCTAACTGGGCAGCCTTATCATTCGAGTAACCTTAGAGCGGCTGTCACCATTATGAACGAAAAAGGCGAACTAGTGATGAAGGACAAGGTTCTGTCGCTTAACGTTGGCAACCCCGTAGTCACTGAGGGTATTGAACTGCCAATAGGAAATTACAGGCTAGCATCCTTCCGGTTGGAATATGGAAGTGTTCAAACTCATTTTGCAGCACCGATTTCCGGTTCTGCAAAGGCGGCGCTTGTTCGGCACCCGTTGGAACTTGCTTTCAAAGCAGAGAAGAATGGCAATCATGAAGTGGCCGTTGAAGTACTTCGCATACAACAGGGAGAAAATCCAGGGGTATACGGTTATCCATCCGGAGCGTTTGACTATGGACAGAACGATGCTGACCCATACATGAAAGTAAAGATCAAGGCCATCATGAGAATCGGCGGCATTGTTTACGATAGTCTTCCGGCGGCGCTTACCATCACGACATGGAATGACAAGGGTGAAATGTCAACTACCTACAGGGCCCTTGATGCAGGCATCAACGAGGTTCCGATATTAAAAGCGGCTGTAAAGTATGAATTCGCGATGTCGAAGTGGGGAACCGGCGAGACCAGGACCTTCAACAGAAGCGAGATTGATCTTAACACTATCTACATTTTTGGTGGGAACAGGGAGGCTAAAAAACTAAGGTCGGAAAGGGTTTACCAACAAGTGAACGGAACAGACATTCCTGAAAGCAAGACAGACTATTTCTACAACGCTTCGGGTAATCTCTCCAGGATTGACTACTGGTTGAAGAAGAAGGATCAAACTTCTTACCTTGCCATGACGGACGCTTTTGAATATAGTAATGGACGCGCAAACAGGGTGGTTCGGACTAACGCAGAAGATCAATCAGTAATGACGGTGTCGTCGTTTGACTATGACTATGTTGGCAAGGTGACCCGCATTACCCAAAACGACAATGGATTTGAGACCAATGCTACCGTCGAATATTCGTACACTTCAACGCCTGGAATAAAGATACACTACACCTACCCAAGCAGAACCTTTGACATGAACTATTACATGAGATTAAGAGGTGGAAATGTGATCGAGAGTTCAGCAGCCACATCGCATAACAATACAGAAGTGGCCAGGTGTAGTTATGATTTCAATATCAATCCATATGTTCATATGAAATGGCCAAACCTGTACTTGTCGAACAACACGTTGAACAACATGACCAGCCAGCAACGGGAATACAGTGGGAGTTATCCAACCGCCTACCCATATAGTTTTGTTTACACGTATGATGCAGACGGCTATCCGTCCCAGGTGATCAAACATTTTAAATCACCAACCACCGGTCAACATGTCTTTTCGACCAAAACTGTATTCGTGTATTAAGAATGTGCCGATCCGTCTTTAAATTAATTATCAAATAATAAAATTGCAACCATGTACAAGATCTTAACCATTATCATTCTGCTTTCGTCCTGCACTGCCGCCAGGCTGTCAGTACCGGAAGCATTTCAGAAGCAATCAACTAAGTATCCCGTAAAGGGCGTCAATGGATGGATGATCAACCAAAAACTGTCTTTTGGTCCTTATCAAACATCATCAATAAAGAGAGGCTGGGACTTTTCAAGTTCTGTTCAATATACCAAAATGCGCATGTCACCGGAAGAAGCCGTGTTGAAAGTATTTGATATAAACACCGACAAGGCAAGCATGAAACAGAGGGGTAAGCTTCAATATACAATAGAAGAAGGTGACCAGCTTGCTGAGATTTATGCAACTGAAACGTTTTCGGAAAAGCAATTAGTCTATAAAAGCAACAATCCATACATCGGCAATGCCTCGAAAACCAATAGCTACCAGTATGCTTTTACCGCCGCCATCGTTCCGCTAACCCTAAAAGAGAAAGATCCGTGGTCACTGGTGATGATCAACAAATATGATATTGCCAAAGACACCGCAAGAAGATTATTTGACAAACCATATGTAGAGGAAGAAGGTTATGCCACCAATGGCAAAGAAAACATTAACATTCGCCCTTTGCGCATTGAAAATGTTACTACGAAAAGTGGCAAGCAAACAAAAGTGTTTGGAGGCAAAATGCTTTCCGGTTACGAATTGCAATGGGATGGCGGTGTAGTTGCCATTATTGATATTCTTGACAACAATATCTGGATCTATAACGATCTTGAGCCTTCTGAAAAATTTCTTCTCTCTTCCATTGCATCTGCCATTATGCTTAAGCGCAT
>DATDNL010000136.1:0-5250 GCA_036518315.1 Flavisolibacter sp.
CATGAAGAAGGAAGAAGAGATGTTGAAGAAACTCACTGAGGCTAATGTTTTCAAGCAAACAGACTATTTGAATTTCTATGTGACGATGCAACAGCAGGAACTTACGAACCTGCAGGCGCAGAACCAATATTCAGCAGACTACCTTACCCTGAATTACCTTGCCGGAATAGTTGATACGACGGTGCAACGATTAACCAAGCCAGACCTGCACGAAGTTCTATCTAGCGACTTTGATAGTTCGATATTCATGCAAAAGTTCGTCACGGACAGCCTTCGCATTGCCAATGAGAAACAAACGATCCGTAACCTTTACAGGCCGAAGGTTGGAGCATATGCGGATGGAGGATACAACTCCTCTTTACAATACCTGCCTTATAGAAATTTTGGTTTTAGCGCCGGGCTTAGTCTCACCGTTCCCATTTACGACGGACACCAACGACAGATGAGGTATGCGCAGGAAAATATCAGGGAGCAAACAAGGCAAAACAACAAACAATTTTTCCTGAATCAATATTACCAGCAAGTCAGCCAGCTGAGGCAACAGTTGAGGGCGATAGACATGCTGACAGAAAAAATCAATAAGCAAATAGATTATGCGCACACTTTGATTATGGCTAACAATAAGTTGTTAGAAACGGGAGATATCACCATGCGCGATTATGTGACGGCCATTAACAATTACCTGAGCGCACAAAACTTACTGACCCTGAATAATATTGCGAGGCTTAAGATCGTGAACCAGATCAATTACTGGAATCAATAACCATGACATGAAAAAGACGCATTGGCTTTCCCTGTTATTTTTGCTAACGCTTTTCGCTTGTAAGAGCAAAGAAGCAGATGAAGATGATAATGTGGCACCCGAAGATGTAAGGACGCCGGTTACAGTCACGTCTGTCGAAACCACCAGTTTAAAGGACTATGTGGAGTTAAATGCGACTTCTACCTACCAGCAGAGCAACTTCATTAAGGCATCTGCCAACGGATATTTGAAATCGGTGCATGTAAAACTGGGACAAATGGTTCATGCCGGCGAGTTAGCCTTCACCCTGCAAACAAAAGAAGCACATGCATTAGGAAATACAATTAACAAGTTAGACCCCTCCTTCAACTTTTCGGGTATTATTAGTATCAAAGCATCTGCAAGCGGATACATACAAAGCCTTAATCACCAGGTTGGAGATTATGTGCAGGACGGCGAGCAACTAGCTGTTTTGGCCGATTCAAAAAGTTTCGGGTTCATTCTTAATTTGCCCTATGAGTTGCGCCCCTATGTAACGACCGGGAAAACCTTGCAGATCAATTTACCGGATGGCACCAATGTGAACGGTGTTGTTTCCAACATTTTGCCTAATGTCGATTCTGCCTCACAAACCCAAAGTGTATTGATCAAGGTAAGTTCAGCAAAAACGATCCCGCAAAATCTCATTGGGAAAGTAAAAATAGTAAAGAGTGAGAAGGACAATAGTATTTCGTTACCTAAAAAGGCGGTTTTGGCGAATGAATCCCAGACCAACTTTTGGGTCATGAAGATGATTGACTCTGTAACTGCGGTGAAGGTTCCTATTGTAAAAGGATTAGAGACTACCGACCGGGTTGAAATTGTCCGCCCACAATTCTCAGCTAATGACAAAATTCTTTTGTCAGGAAATTATGGCTTACCGGATACGGCGAAAGTGAAAATCATGAAAGGAGAAGAATGAAACAATTCTTTATCACATACAAAAACCCCTTAACCGTAATTATCGCGCTCATATTAACGGGCGGCATTTTCGTATATACAAAGCTGCAAACATCGCTTTTCCCTGAGATTACCTTTCCAAAGATCAAAGTCATAGCCGATGCGGGCTTGCAACCCGTGAACAAGATGATGATCACGGTAACGCAGCCTTTGGAAAATGCGATAAAGCAGGTGCCCGATTTGGAGGATGTGAGAAGTACGACGAGTCGTGGTAGCTGCGAGATCTCTGCCTTCATGAATTGGGATGCTAACATAGATCTTAGCCAGCAACGCATAGAGTCTAAAATAGCGCAAATACGCAATGACCTGCCTGCGGACGTTCAGATCACTGTTGAAAAAATGAATCCTTCGATCCTTCCTGTTATTGGCTATACGCTGGAAACGAATAGCAACAGCCGGACGCCAATTGACATGAAGCAGATTGCATTGTACACGATTAAACCTTTCCTCTCACAAGTGCCGGGTGTATCAGAGGTGAGAATCATTGGTGGCAAACAAAAAGAGTATTGGCTTACACTGAATCCGCAGAAAATGAGCACTCTTGGAATTACACCGGACTCACTTTCAGGCGCCCTGGCTCAAACAAATTTCATACAGGCCAATGGCTATTTATCGGACTACCGCTTGATGTATCTGACGGTAACCGATGCTACCGTTCATTCGTTGGAGGACCTGCAAAACCTGGTCATTTCCAACAACGGCAGACGCATAGTTCAACTAAAAGACATTGCTGAAGTAAAGATCAACGAGGGAGTTGAGTATACAAAGATCAATGCTAATGGCAAGCAGGGCTTACTAATTGCCATCATTAAGCAACCGAATGCTAATCTCATCACACTTTCTGACGCTATGAAGAAGAAGGTACAAGAACTGGAAAGAATTCTACCTCGTGAGCTTAGCATCAAACCCTATTATGTGCAGGCTGATTTTGTAAATGATTCGGTTAAGAGCGTTACTGATAGTCTTTGGATTGGGCTGGCACTGGCAATAATGGTTGCCATTATTTTCCTACGCTCCCTAAAAGCGAGTGCAACCATCCTTATAACAATACCGGTCACCATTTGCCTGACGCTAATTGCTACCTACACTTTTGGTTACACTCTCAACATAATGACCTTGGGCGCCATAGCGGCCGCGATTGGTTTGATCATAGACGACGCGATCGTGGTAGTGGAACAGATTCACCGGTCACACGAGGAGCATCCTGATGAACCATCAAGGACTGTGGTGCAAAAAGCAATTCACTACCTGCTTCCAGCAATGGTAGGTTCCTCTCTTAGCACCATCGTCATTTTCATCCCATTCGAATTGATGAGTGGTGTAGCCGGGGCTTACTTCAAAGTAATGACGAACACGATGATCATTACATTAGTTTGTTCGTTTTTCGTTACCTGGATATGTCTGCCTGTAGTCTACTTGCTTCTCACAAGAGAAAAGCCAGATACTGCTAAGACCGAAAAAACAGAAGAGAAACCAAAGGAGGTAAAAAAGCAAAGGTGGGTGTCCTTCTTCATTTACAGACCATACATCAGTTTTGGAATCATCCTTCTTTTCGGGCTCTCAACCTGGTTAGTTCTACCCCACCTTCAAACCGGATTTCTACCCGAAATGGATGAAGGAAGCATTGTACTCGACTACAACTCGCCTCCCGGTACTTCATTAGATGAAACGGATAAGATGCTTCACCAGGTTGAGCTTATCATAAATAAGGTTCCCGAGGTAGAGGCCTATTCGAGAAGAACGGGAACACAGATGGGCTTCTTTATAACAGAACCTAATCGGGGTGACTATTTGATTCAATTGAAGAAGAAACGGAAACGCACGACGGAAGAAGTGATTGCCGACATACGGAAACAGGTGGAAAGCAGCCAGCCCGCTTTAACAATCGATTTTGGGCAGGTGATCAATGACATGTTAGGTGATTTAATGGAGTCTGTTCAACCTATTGAAGTAAAGATATATGGAGACAACAACCAAAAACTTCATGATCTCTCTGAACGGGTGGGAGATATTATCGATAAGGTGAAAGGGACTGCCGACGTTTTCAATGGCATTGTCATCTCAGGCCCATCAGTAAGCATTATTCCTAATAACATTGCACTTGCGCAATACGGATTGACGCCGCAAGCATTACAGAGCCAGGTGCAGTTAGGATTGCAGGGAACACAGGTGGGAAGAATCCTCGAGAGACAACAACTATCGACTGTGCGAATCGTCAGCCCCGGAACATCGCAACAAAGTGTTGAAGGCATTAAGCACATGCAGATATTTTCTCCTTCCGGAAGGTTGATCCCCATAAGTACACTCGCCAGCGTCACGGTCAACGCCGGAGATGCAGAAATTCAAAGGGAGAACTTGCAAACCATGGGCGTGGTAACGGGCCGCCTGGAGAACCGGGACCTGGGTAGTACGATGAAGGAAATAAGGCAGAAGGTTTCTTCCCAGGTGAATTTGCCACAGGGTTACCATATCGAATACGGCGGTGCTTTTGCGCAGCAGCAGCAATCATTTCACGAACTGTTGATGATACTGATCACCTCGAGCCTTCTGGTATTTGGCGTCATCCTTTTTCTTTTCAAAGACTTTTTAGTTGCACTAACGATTTTGATTCTTGCGGTACTCGGCATTACCGGCAGTTACCTCGCATTATACTTTACCAATACGCCGCTCAATGTGGGAAGCTATACGGGCCTGATAATGATCGTCGGTATTATCGGTGAAAATGCCATCTTCACCTATTTACAGTTTCGGGAATCGTGGCGTGACAATCACGATGTGGACGAATCCATTGTGTACTCCATTTCAACACGTTTACGGCCAAAACTGATGACGGCACTCGGGGCGATTATCGCTCTAATGCCACTCGCCCTGGGAATTGGAACGGGAGCACAGTTACACCAGCCATTGGCCATAGCCGTTATCGGGGGCTTTCTTGCGGCGCTTCCGTTATTATTGATCGTATTGCCTTCCATGTTAAGAATTATAAGCAGGAGTAAGGAATTTCGAAGGCTACAGTCCTAATCAAAGCTTTTTACAAACACTAACCAGTTCCAGGCATCCATTTGGAAACTCCTGTTGACAGAGAAGTCATGTTCGTGATGCCGAAAGGCCTCCCGGAATTTGCCCTTTATCCAATTGTCAAGGACCTGGAAACGGACGGCATGATCTGAGAGGTTAAGTAAGACTATCACCTCCTGTACACCGTTCTTTCGCAAGTAGGCCAGGACATTTGCATCACAATTGGTATGTAGCTGAAAAAGGTCGGCGTTGGCATTTAAGGAAGGATTACAACGCCGCAGATGTAGAAGTGTCCCATAGAAGTCGTGAAGCTCGCAGCTTTTCTTCCACTGTATCACGTCTTTGTCGAAGAACTTTAGCCGTTTGCGATTGGGCAACTCCTGGCCACTATAGACCAGGGGGATGCCGGGCCAGGTACAACTGTGAACTGCCAGTACTTTCGCGGCATCGCCGTATTTTTCAAACTCGGTTCCGTTCCAGGTATTTTCATC
>DATDNL010000137.1:0-2856 GCA_036518315.1 Flavisolibacter sp.
CCTACTATTATTGGCTACACCGTTGGATGCACCGACCGGCGATCTTCAGAATTGTTCATCGGGTGCATCATGACAGTCATATCACTTCACCGTGGACCGCTTTTTCTTTTCACCCCATCGAAGGATTCTTCCAGGCACTCTATCTACCCATATTGCTTATGATATTGCCTATGCATTTGTATGTGCTGATCGTTCAGTTAACCATCATGACCTTCAGCAGTGTCATCAATCATTTGAATATTGAAGTATACCCAAAGAACTTCCATAAACATTTCTTTGGAAGGTGGCTAATCGGTGCAACACATCATTCACTTCATCACAAACAGTTCAAATACAATTATGGTTTGTATTTTACCTTCTGGGATAAATGGAAACAGACCGAAAGTCCGATGTATGAGAACCTTTTCGAGGAAAAAGCCGGCGCCAAGGCAAGTCAAGAGTTCTAATCGCTTGTAGAACCCGCATGGCTTAACCTTCTGTTGTGTGCATTCCGGTTCCTGTCGCAACAGTCTCAACTCCGACGAACTTCACGAAGGGTAGTAGCACCTTGATGTCAAACTTTTAGACTTCCCTGTGCGTCGTTGCTGAATGCCGGTCTGCCCGTAATGGCGCTGGCAACGATCTTTAGAAACGAGACCATCTTTCCCGCTTCGGCATCCCAGTAATAAGCTTCTTGAGGAGTAAGCTTCAACAAGGCCAGGTTAGGGTCATCAACGCCGCCAGGAAACCATGCCTTTACCAGTGGCGACCATTTGTCCTTGAGCGTTTGCTTGTCGTTAACTACAGACGCTTTGCCCCAAACGTCTAGATAACTTTCCTTGCCAGGGTGAGCATAAACAAGATGAGCTGTATTGTTGGTGCTTACTTCCTCTACTTTAATTGACCGTATATCGGTAAAGAACCACAACGTGCCGTTGTCCTCTACTTCGATGGTGGCCATTGGCCTTGTATGGTCATGCTTATCGCTATTGGTGATGAACATACACACATTTACTTCGTTTACCAGTTTCTTGAATTTCTTAAGCGCTTCTTCGTTGGAGAGGTTCTTTTCCATTTTGAACGATTTACAAGGAAGCATCAAAATGGCTGCCACAAATAACGCCGTTCAAAGAATTAGGCTAATTGCTTATCGGTTATTAAGCCAATCTTGCGCGAGTGGAGAACCGCATCTGAGCTGTTCTGAAAGAAACAACAGGGAACTCCACGGGATTCTATTTTATGCAGGACATCGGCGGCCTTGTGCTTGTTTCTTAAATAGACATCACGTATATAAACAGCATGGATCTGTTTTGGAAAGTGGGAGACAATCGCTTCATAGATGTAAGGGTCCTGCTGGGAACTATCACCTAAAAGAACAAATCGTTGGTTAGGATAGCTCTCAAGTATTCGTGAAATACGGGTAAACTTCGTTTTATGATTGTTTTGCCCTGTCTTCAAAAGTTGATTGAAACGCTTTAGTTGGTTCAAAAGAAAAACGCCATCGGGAAACTGGTTCACTCGCGTAAACTCGAGAATGTATTCATATAGGTTCCATTCGCTGCTCGACACATAGAAGAACGGATTGGTTGCATCCGGGGTGGTGTTGCCCTGCGCCAGTAGTTGATAATGCTGAACGACACCTTCAAAGGGTTTACGTGTGCGGGCATTCTGTGTGAACAGCACATACAAACGCTTGCGCAGATTAGAGGAATGAGAGATAAGAAACGTGTCGTCTATGTCTGAGATGAAACCATATTGAGTAGAATATGGAATGAAAAGCTGTCCTTTGGATTCAGCAATTACGTGGTTTTTGTTTTTGGCTTTTATGATCACTTCGTTCCAACCCTGGGGCAAGGGAGGCTGGTCGTGCCATCCGAATTTGAAGAATCCATCGTTGTCGGTTTGGCAGTAATAAACCTCGTCTCTCCAATGCAATTCCACGTCAAGGAAGGGGAAAGGCTTCACCATAAAGAGTCGCAGCAATGCCCAGGTGTTTCTCAAAAAGCTTTTGCGATACTTTCTCCTCGGTGTAGGACTCAGAGTAAAGACATGCCCATAAACCAGCAACTGGCTGTTGTGACCATAACCGTGGTATACTTTTATTGTTACCTCGTTGGTCAAACCGAGCCAGTTCATAAACCGTTGCCGAAGGTTTTTAGGTCGTTGCTGGTTATTTGTCGACATCATTTATTTAAGCTATGCAATAAGTATGCAGAATGGAGTTCAACTAAAGATATTATTTGTCATCAATCCTGTCTCGGGCGGAAAGGAAAAGAATGATTGGGAAGCGTCTATCAGGGAATACTTTAAAGATAAGCCTCACTCAACGGAGTTTTACCTGCTTACGGGCAAGGATGATAAAGTTTCTGTCCAACATCATATTGACAGGTTGCAGCCGGACCGTGTAGTGGCCGTCGGTGGTGACGGGACAGTGAAGATGCTTGCGGGCATTTTGAAAGAGACGGGCATCGTGTTGGGCATTTTACCTGCTGGTTCAGCTAATGGCATGGCCAGGGAACTGAAGGTGCCGCTGGTAGCAGAGCAAGCCTTGGATGTAATAGTGAACGGATCATGCCGGAAGCTGGACCTGATAAAAATAAACGAGGAAGAGATCTGCCTACACCTGAGCGATCTGGGTTTGAACGCATTGTTAGTTAAGAACTTCGAACAATCCAGCAGTCGCGGTATGTGGGGCTATGGTAAGGCAGTTTTCAAAGTCTTGTGGAAGAAGCCACTAATGTATTTGACTATCAAGACGGATAAGCAGGAAGTCAGGCGAAAGGCATATATGGTGGTCATTGCCAACGCTCAGACGTATGGTACCGGCGCCATCATTAACCCGGATGGCCAATTGAATGATGGGTTTTTCGAGGTAGT
>DATDNL010000138.1:0-6680 GCA_036518315.1 Flavisolibacter sp.
TACGTTTGCGCAGAACATCGAATTCATTGAAAACAAAGGTCAATGGGATGGTCACGTCAAGTTCATGGGCCAACTCTCTAACGGTGCCTTCTTCGTTGAACAAAATGGTTATACAGTCGTACAACACAATGGCCAGGATTGGGAGAGACTCCATGAAGCCACTCATAACAAAGTGCTCGATGGTAAACGATTAGCCGATATCGACATAACTGTCCATTCGCACGCCTACAATGTAAAGTTCCTCGGCTCCAATCCCAAATCAGAAATTGTCCCCGATAAGCCTCTTTATACCTATAACAACTACATACTCGGTAATGATCCTTCCAAATGGGTCTTCAACGCTAGTCTGTATCAGGCAATTACGGTAAAAGATGTATATCCGGGTATCGATGTCCGTTACTACTCCAATAATGGAACATTAAAATACGATATCATCGTTCGTCCGGGTGGAGACGTTTCCAAAATTGCCATGAAGTATGATGGTCTTGATGAAATGAAACTGAAGGCCAGGGATCTCGTTCTTGGCACCTCGGTAGGAGAACTGAAAGAACTTTCTCCCTACACCTTCCAATACGATGAGAAAGGACGAAAGGAAATCAATACAAAATATTCATTGAAGAATAACATCGTTCGCTTCGACGTCAAGAACTATGATCCTTCTTCAACACTCATCATCGACCCGAACCTTGTCTTCTGCTCCTTTTCGGGAAGTACTGCCGATAACTGGGGTTTCACGGCTACCTATGGTCCCGATGGCAGCATGTACGGTGGAGGTATTGTAATGGGTACCGGTTGGCCTGTGTCACCAGGTGCATTCCAGACTAGTTTTGGCGGCGGAGGTGGCACCGGGTGTTTCACTGGCAACATCGATATTGGAATCATTAAGCTTTCACCCGATGGAACAAAAAGAATCTACGCAACTTACCTGGGAGGCAGCCAACAGGATGTCCCCCAAAGTCTGATCGTCGATCCACAGGGTAATCTCATAGTCGCAGGACGAACGACTTCTCCAAACTACCCCGTTAAAAATGGTGGACTGATTGGTTCTGGCGGCAAATATGACATCGTTCTTACTAAATTCAACAGCACCGGCACCCAGTTGATCGGCTCTCGAATTATCGGGGGCTCCGGCGACGATGGTGCTAATATCTCCGCTTGTGGCGATGGAAGAGACAACTCCCTCCAACAGAATTATGGTGATGAAGCTAGGAGTGAGGTGAACCTTGATGCAGCAGGCAATATCTACCTGGCAGCATGTAGTCAATCCTACAATGATCCATCCAATGGCCAGAAGCCTTTTCCAATAGTAGGAGGTTTTCAGTCTAACAATGCGGGTGGAACGAATCACCAGGATGCGGTAGTATTAAAGTTCAACCCAGACCTGTCTACCTTGCTTTTTAGTACTTATCTCGGGGGGACTGGTAATGACGCAGCATACGTAATCGAGGTGAATCCTGTAGATAATAAAATCTACGTGGCAGGTGGTACAGAGAGTCCCGATTTTCCTGGAAACATGGCTGGAACCATCGGTACATCAAACCACGGCGGCATCGACGGTTTTGTTTCTATTATCAGCAATGACGGCTCAACTCTACTCAAGTCCACTTACCTGGGTACCAACGCTATCGACCAGGTATACGGCTTGAAGTTCGACCTGATGGGGTTCCCCTATGTTATGGGACAAACGACAGGCAGTTGGCCAGTCATTAACGCTACCTGGAGTACACCAAGCGGTCGCCAGTTTATCGCTAAGCTCCGCCCTGACCTCTCAAACTATGTATATTCAACAGTCTTTGGAAAGACCACCGGTGGTCAATCAGCTCCTGACATATCACCTGTTGCCTTCTTAGTCGACCGTTGTGAAAATGTTTACGTCTCCGGCTGGGGCGGTAAGGTGGTATCCGGTTTAAATTATCCGAGCGCAGGCGTCTCTGGTCTTCCTGTCACTCCCGATGCTATCAAATCAACCCCTGACGTCAACGCAAGGTCCGGACTTGGAGAAGACTTTTACTTCTTTGTTCTTAAAAAGGACGCCACTAAACAATTGTACGGAACCTTTTTTGGTCAAAACGGCGGCGACATACGGGATCATGTTGATGGCGGCACTAGCCGCTTCGACAAGAATGGTGTTATCTACGAAGCTATTTGCGCCAGTTGTGGTAACACCCTGCCTTTCCCCACGACACCAGGTGCCTGGGCTACGCGGAAGGCGGCATCAGCGAACTGTAATCTTGCAATGGTGAAGATAGACTTTGACCTCTCTGGTGTAAGGTCAGGCGTTCAGTCATGGATCAACGGTCGACCCAGGGATACTGCAGGTTGCGTGCCCTTAACGGTTGAATTAAGAGATACCGTTCTCAACGCAGTAAGCTATGAATGGAGTTTCGGTGATGGTTCCCCTGGTGTAAAAACAACAACGCCAACAATCACCCATACCTATAACGCAGTTGGTGTCTACAAAGTAATGCTCGTTGCAATTGATTCAACAACCTGTAACCTTCGTGATACTTCCTATGTGAACATAAAAGTGTCGGACCTCGAAGCCAAACTCGACTTTAATTCAGTTAAACTGAATCCATGCGACTCTTTCAAATACCGTTTTGATAATCTTTCTACTGCGCCAGCAGTCAGACCATTCACTTCGACTTCTTTTAGTTGGGACTTCGGTGATGGCTCACCTCAGGTTACCACGAATACAGGAAGCGTTTTCCATAACTATGCCTCAGCCGGAACATACAACGTGAAGATGATCTTGAACGATTCGGCCTATTGTAATTATCCCGATACCGTTATTAAACCATTGAGGATTGCGTCACTCGTTAAAGCAGATTTCGAAACACCACCAAATGGTTGTGCCCCATACGATGCTGCATTTAACAACGTCTCACAGGCCGGCTCTCAGTTTACGTGGGACTTTGGAGATGGTAGTCCAACTTCCAACCAGGTAAGTCCAACCCATTTGTATCCGAATCCGGGCACTTACACGATTCGTTTGGTTGCCATTGATTCTGGTACCTGCAATATTATTGACTCAACAAAAAGGACGATTACCGTATACGGCAATCCTACCGCGGATTTCACTGCCGCTCCGCAGCCGCCGACAGTAAATACGCCGATCGCCTTTACAAATCTTTCGAGCTCCGATGCCATACGTTTTAAATGGGAATTTGGAGATGGCGATTCACTTGTCACAACTTCCAGGACGGGTGTCTCGCATGAGTACAATGCCACAGGAAAATACAATGTCTGCCTGACCGCCTATAACCAGGCCAATTGCCCGGCTACTATTTGTAAGGATGTCAGTGCCTTGATCAGTCCAGCGGTCGATGTGCCAAACGCTTTCACGCCTGGCAAATTTGGACCTAACAGCACTGTATATGTCCGTGGCTTCGGAATTGCAAATATGAAGTTTGCTATTTGGGCACGGTGGGGAGAAAAGGTGTTTGAAACAAACTCTAAAAAAATCGGTTGGGACGGTTACTTCAAAGGAAAGTTACTGCCTATGGACGTATATGCATATACGCTCGAAGTGGAATTTTCTGATGGTACTAAAACAAGTAAAACTGGAGATATAACATTAATCAGATAGAGGAGGTTGCCGTGAAAATATTTCTGAAATATGTATTCAGTATTGTTTGCAGCCTGGTGTTGACTGCATACGCCCATGGGCAGGATTTGCATTTTGCCCAGTTCTTCAACTCACCTTTGACTACCAACCCTGCTAACACAGGTTTTATACCGGATGGTGATTACCGTCTCGGTATCAATTATCGTAACCAGTGGTCGTCAATCATGACAGTCCCTTACAAGACGATGAGCGCTTTCGGTGACGCACAAATAGGGAAGGATCGCTTCGAGAATGGATGGATAGGTTTGGGTGGTGTGGTACTCAAGGACGTAGCCGGAAGCGGTAGCCTGAGTTCAACAAAAGTATACGGTTCTGTTGCCTACCATCAAATGCTGGGATATTCCAGCCTCTTAAGTCTTGGTTTCAACGTCGGTTACGCCAACAAACAAATTAATACCACTAACCTGAAGTTCCCCGACCAATTCGACGGACAGTTTTTCGATAACAAGCTGCCCACCGCGGTGGTTCTCGATCGAAATAACATCAGCTACCTTGATATGCAAGTGGGAATGAACTACGCCTACTTTCCAACTGACAAGATTTATGTAAACGGAGGTTTTTCTGCCCATCACGTGAACAAGCCACGTGAATCTTTCTTCACTACCTCTGATATTAGTGACCGCGTCCCGGTTCGATATATCGGCTTTTTGAATGGTAGCTTTAAAGTTAATGATCAATGGATTTTAAATCCTAACATCTACTATACCACCCAGGCGAAAGCCCAGGAGATCGTTGGCGGGCTGAATGCACATTACAACCTGTCCGGTGATGGTACCTATCAATTGATTGGAGGACTCTACTATCGCCATAAGGAGGCTATCATACCAATGGTCGGTTTGGGATGGCATGACTACACGTTCACATTCAGCTACGATGCCACCATGTCTTCCTTAAGCGCCTACAATAATAGTCGTGGTGCCTTTGAGTTTTCTTTGGTAAAACAAGGTGTGATTAACCCTAACGGGAATCGCATTACACCTTGTCCAACATTTAGAACGAGTTATTAACGGAATCTAATTCTGCTTTTGAATGATTTAGCCGATTTTTACGGAAGTAAAGATGGTGTTGGACAAGTACGAATTAAACAAATTCATTCGTCAAAAGATGAATACTAAAGCCGATCATACTGCCGATTATAAAGCTCTTTCTACAATCACGAAGGCTTTGATGGCAGGTATTCTTATGTTCCTCGTCATTGCTCTCGTAATACATTTTCTGCAAGGCGGCTTCATTGAAGACAGGAACCTGGAAAATATAGTGTTCTCTATTCTTCTATTGATTTCCGCACTGGTTATTATAGGAGCTCGGATTATCTATACAAGACGAGTCGGAAGCTTGATGGAAAACAATCAATCCAGCAGGGAGAAGTTAGACCTCTTTAAGGCAATTACAATCACGCACATGGCATTGTGCGAAATGCCGGCCATGTTAAGCATAGCCATGTTCATCTGTTTTGGAAATTTCTTATTGCTACTTCCTGTGGCCATGGCTCTTGTCGAGATGGTCAAAAAATTTCCTACACAACAAACCATTGATTCCGCCGTTAATTCTGGTACGTTTTAATTGATACGATGAAAAGCTGTTTATTATTGTTTCTATCTGTATTGACCTTTAACCAGGCTTTGTTTGCACAGGACACAGATGAAGACCAGGGACCTAAGGACGGCTTCCACAAGGAAAATCTTTTTACCGGGGGTAGCATCGCTCTTTCTTTCTATAATGGAGGATTTCTCGCTGGGGCTAACCCTGTATTTGGTTGCAGTCTTACGAAATGGGCGGACTTAGGTCTCGTTGTAAACTATACGTATAGCAGTTACAGGGACTATAGCTATTATGGTTCCGACGACAAACTCCACGAAAGCATTTACGGTGGTGGACTGTTTACCAGGCTTTACCCTATCCGTTTTTTATTTGCACAAGCACAGGTTGAACACAATTGGATCCATTCAAAATATATTCCCACTCCTGGTTCTGGAGGAACTACCCAAACGGCAACAAATTCAGCTAATAGCATTTTGGTTGGTGCCGGCTACACGACCGGTAGGGACCCTATCGGTAAAACCCCGTACGGTTACCTGGCCATACTGTTTGATGTAGGAACTGATCCTATGTCTCCCTACAAGGACGCTTATAACAGGGCTATTCCAATTTTCCGTGCAGGCGTTAACGTGCCTCTGTTCCAGGGTAAAAGCCAACGTAGGTAATCAGATATGATTCAGTAATTCCTTTGGCTCCTTTAATACCACCAGTAACCCTTCAAGCTCGTTCCACAAAAAGCCTTCACCGTTTAAAAAATGCAGGTGGCTAAGTAGGTGGTCATAAAAGCCCGCTGTATTCAATATGAATACTTTTTTGTCATGAATGGATAACTGGTTCCATGTAAGAGTCTCAAACAATTCATCCATCGTCCCAAACCCTCCTGGTAAGATCACAACACCATCACACAACTCATACATCTTTCTCTTACGGACATGCATATCTTCCACTACGAATAGCTCACTGATACCTTCGTGTTGATGCTCCCAATCAACCAATACCTTTGGTATCACGCCTCTTACAATTCCACCTTTTTGCATTACCGTATCAGCAACAATTCCCATAATACCCTTCTTTCCTCCTCCATAAACAAGTTCTATCTTTTGATCTGCCATTACAGTCGCCAGTTCCAACGCATGCCGTTGGTATAATTCATTGTTGCCTGTCTTTGAGCCACAGAACACTGCTAACTTGTTAATCTTCCCCATGAACATTCATTTCAAGCAAATGGAAGATAAATTTTTCTATCTTCAAAAATTACCTGTGCCAGGTATGACTTTAAAGGATTATTAAACGAATTTAGCGCCACGAATTACACGAATGTTTTAGCTATGTGTCATTATGTTCGAAGAAGTAATTCGTGTAATTCGTGATAATTCGTGTAATTCCCACCCAAATAAATAACTTATGTCGGCAGGATTGCTTCTCACCTTTGTCATTAGCTATTTCGTCCTTCTATTAGTAGTTGCGTATTTCACCTCGCGCAATTCCAACAACGAGTCCTTCTTCATTGGCA
>DATDNL010000139.1:0-4035 GCA_036518315.1 Flavisolibacter sp.
CGGAAAAGTAGCAGAAGAAATTATTGCGCTAACCGGCAACAAAAAGGTGTTTGCGGCATCACTTGACTTGAGCAAGACACAAAGTATAGATCAATTTGTTGCCGGGTGGCAAGGGCCTTTACACATCCTCATCAACAACGCAGGTGTGATGGCTATTCCGGATTTGCAACGTACTGAAGAAGGTTGGGAAATGCAATTTGCAACGAACCATATGGGTCATTTCAGATTGACTTTAGGTTTGCACCATGCATTGGCAGAAGCCAAGAAATCGAGAGTGGTTTTAGTTAGCTCGAGTGGGCATCTGTTATCACCTGTCATATTTGACGATCTCCATTTCCGTTTTCGGTTCTACGATCCCTGGATAGCTTATGGTCAATCAAAAACGGCGGTTATTCTTTTCGCTATTGCCGGTAACAAGCGGTGGGCAGGCGATGGCATAACGATTAATTCGTTGAACCCCGGCGCTATTGCCACTAATTTACAACGCCATGTGGGTGGTGTGCTCAAGACTCCGCCGGAACTTCAGAAAACACCGGAGCAAGGTGCTGCCACTTCCGTGCTATTAGCAACCGCACCAATGTTGGAAGGGGAGGGTGGCCACTATTTTGAAAACTGCAATGAAGCACCAATAGTCAACCAACGAACGACAGATTATCATGGGGTGGCGCCTTACGCTCTTGATGTGGCTAATGCAGACCGTCTATGGGATACTTCAGTGGCGCTACTGGATTTCAAATCATAGGATGAATTGAATTGCAGACCACAAGGCAGTGTTTGTTGAGATTATCACAGAATATAAAAGAAGGAACAGAGGTACTAAAAAATTATCCCCGAATAATATTATTCAGGGATAATCTTTCGTGCCCAGAACAGGAATCGAACCTGCACATCCTTGCGGACACCAGATTTTGAGTCTGACGCGTCTACCAATTCCGCCATCTGGGCAGACGTTTTAAGGGCTGCAATGTTACGACATTCTCTTTAATTGCAGGAAATCACTCCAATAAATTTTCAGGAACTATTTGCAACAGCTCTTTTTAGGAACAAACACCGACCGGAGAACGTTGAGTATCACTTTCAGAACCTTCATTATACAAAGTTCCCTTTTTTACTTTAAACAAATGGGACAGCTTTTCACAATTAACAAGAAGCTGTATTTGTCATGATGACTTGCTGCCTTTTAACACTGCAACCGACGGAGGGTTTGTTTATAAAGGATTTCCTGCCATTTTTGTATCAACATTATGGTAAGGATCGGCTTATTAAAAGAAGGAAAGATACCGGCAGACAATAGGGTTGCCCTGGCACCGAAGCAATGTAAATGGCTCATGAAGACTTTTCCCGGTGTACAGCTTGATGTACAGGCTTCCCCGCACCGCTGCTTTTCCGATAAGGAATATGAAAGAGCCGGTATTCCCTTGGTCGATAACCTCGACAATTGTGACATCCTTTTTGGAATCAAAGAAGTGCCGGTCGCTCACCTGCTCGAAGGCAAAACCTACCTGTTTTTTTCTCACACCCGCAAAAAGCAGGCACATAATCGGAAGCTCCTGCAAGCCATCGTTGAAAAGAATATCACCCTGGTCGACTACGAATGCATGGAGCACGAAGATGGCCAACGCATTATCGGTTTTGGTTTCTTTGCCGGTGTTGTTGGTGCCCACAACGGTATGATGGCCTATGGCGAACGTACAGGCTTGTTTCACCTTGACCGTGTCTATAAACAAAAAGACTTCAAGGAACTGATCCATTCCTACTTTGGTGTGAAACTTCCCAATGTGAAGATCGCCGTCACGGGTTCGGGAAGAGTGGCACACGGCATTCTCGAGATCATGAATCTCATGGAAGTAGTGGAACTGGAAAAGGAAGAATTTATGTCGAGAGAGTTCTCTTACCCTGTTTATGTACAATTGAAAGGTGCTGACCTGTACCGGCATGTCAAGAAGGGCACTTATAATCGTGAGCATTTCCACCTACATCCAGAAGAATATGAATGCCTCTTCGATACATATCTTCCTCATACCGACATATTGATGAACGGAGTTTACTGGGACCTGAATGTTCCGCGATTGTTTAAGCTCAACCGGGTTTCCGATGCCGACTTCAGGATAAAAGTAATCGCCGATATCACGGATGACACCAACGGTTCCATTCCAATCAACCTGGGCGATCAATCTATAGAGAATCCCGTTTATGGCGTTGATCGCTTTAGCCTTCAAAAAACACCGCCTTATCAACCCGGATCTGTTGACCTTATGGCCGTGGGTAATCTTCCTAATGAGTTGCCCCGTGACGCCTCCAAATATTTCGGTGAACAACTGATCAAGTATGTTTTACCCGACCTGCTAGGCAATAGTTCGAGGATTTTAGAAGATGCCACAATTGTTAAAGAGGGAAGACTAACAGAGCGGTTCAGCTACCTGCAGGAGTACATTGCAGGACCGGCTTCATAGATAGAGGTAATACTCCTTCAAAAGTTCAACAAAGGACTCCGTATAGCGCTGCCCATCATCCCAGATCAACATTGATAATTCATTGTGTACGCCGGCTCTTCTTTTGCTTCCTTTTACTAAGACTCTGAAAGGGCCATGTTTCAACGATTGACACAGGATAAGAATGGTAGTGATGTAAAGATGATTTTGCTCCAGTAATCGTTCCATCTCTTTTTTGCGCTTGAAAGGAACCATGATGAAAAATGTTCCCTCCTCGTTTAAGTTGGCCACTATGATCCGGACCACCTGTGCAAGAGTAAGATCCTCGCTGTGGTGTGCCGTGTTCTTCTTTTTATTTTCAGAGCTTAATTCGTTCTCATAGAACGGAGGATTGCTTATGATGCAGTCATACTTACCATGTGGCTTCAACTCAGTAATATCTTCGTTGTACACATGTATCTTTTCTTTCCACGGTGAAGCCTCAATGTTCTCTATTGATTGTTGTGCGGCCTCTTTATCGATTTCTACAGCATCAATGTCAACCTCGTTCTTTTGGGCAACCATCATTGAAAGCAATCCAGTTCCGCCCCCGATGTCTAATACTCTCCCTATTCTTCGTTGATCAGTGGCTATCTCCCTCGCCGCCCACGCACCAAAGACACAACTGTCTGTCGTCACCTTCATTGCACAACGATCATGGTAAACCGTGAATTGCTTAAACTGGAAGTAAGGATTAGGCATACCAAACAATTAATCCCAGGTAGCTCTCGCCGAAGCACTCACCGACAGATCGGCAAAATCCCTCTCGAAGTATTTGTAGTAAGCCGTAATGGCTATCATGCCTGCATTGTCGGTGCAATATTCAAATGGAGGTATGAATGCATTCCATTCGTTATGAACACACATTTCGTTGAAAGCGTTTCTCAGGCCGCTGTTGGCGGATACGCCACCTGCAATGCAGAGGTCTTTGATGCCCGTCTGTAAGGCAGCTCTTTTATATTTCTTCAGTAGAATGGAAATAATGGTAGACTGTATGGACGCGCATAGGTCGGCGAGGTTCTTCTCTACAAACCCGGGGTCTTTCCTCGTCTCTTTTTGAAGAAAGTACAGTATCGATGTTTTCAATCCACTGAAACTGAAATCCAAACCGTCAATGTGTGGCTCGGCAAATGCAAAGCGTTTCGGGTTTCCCTCCTTTGCATACTTATCGATCAGTGGACCGCCGGGGTAGGGGAGGCCTAACAGTTTCGCAGACTTGTCGAATGCTTCTCCTGCTGCGTCATCAAGCGTTTCACCGATTACAGACAGGTCACTGGCTGACTTTGCCAAAACTATTTGGGTATGACCTCCACTTACCGTTAAGCACAGGAAGGGAAAGGAAGGTTTTCTATCGGGGATTAAATTCGAAAGTACATGTGCCTGCATGTGGTGCACAGCTATCAATGGTTTATTTAGTGCCAGCGCCATAGACTTGGCAAATTGGCTGCCTACCAACAGAGAACCAATCAGTCCCGGAGCTTGGGTGAATGCCACTGCATCTATTTCATCCATTTGCACATTTGCCTGTTTCAGTGCGGCGTCTACCACAGGTATGATGTTCTGC
>DATDNL010000140.1:0-4890 GCA_036518315.1 Flavisolibacter sp.
AGCCATGACAGACGAACGCAGGCAAAAGATTGAATCTGTCTTATCGAAACGGCAGAACGATCTGACGGTGGTTCTTGAAAACGTTTTTGATCCTCACAACATTTCAGCGGTGATGCGTAGTTGCGATGCGGTGGGTATACAAGAAATCTATGTTCTTAATACAAAGATACCGCGGCACAAAAAGTGGGGTGCCCGAAGTAGCAGCAGTGCAGCGAAGTGGCTCACCGTTCACCAGTTCGAGAATACAGACGAGTGTTTTACAGAATTAAGGAAGAAGTATCCGACTGTGTTGACCACTCATTTGTCTTCCGATGCCGTGAGTTTATACCAGCTCAACTTAGCCAATCCTGTCGCGTTCGTTTTTGGCAATGAACATTCAGGTGTAAGCGAGGAAATCATCAAACTGGCGGATGGCAATTTCATTATCCCCCAGGTGGGCATGATACGTTCCCTGAACATCAGCGTAGCTTGTGCCGTTACTTTGTATGAAGCCTACCGCCAGAAGCAGCAGGCGGGGCACTACCATCAACAACGCCTCGGGCAGGAAGACTATTTATCTCTTTTCAATAAGTGGGAGCTGAATCTTGATTGAAAGTACTTCAAACCTGCTTCTTGTCAAATGCTGTATCATCCTGAAAATTCTTAATATGCCCACGGTTCTCAGCCTTGGCATGTTAAATGCATAGCTCCGTTATTAAACGAATTGTTATGACACTGATGGGCTTTCTGATTCTACTGTTAATCGCCGCCATCTGCGGTTCAATAGGACAATCGCTGGCGGGCTATGATCTGGGAGGATGTTTGGTATCGATCATCGTAGGTTTTATTGGCGCTTACCTTGGTCTTTGGATTGCGGGCAAGATGGGCTTCCCGGAGATCTTCGCTGTTAACATTCAAGGCAGGCATTTCCCGATCGTTTGGGCCGTCATTGGTTCTGCACTTTTTACCTTCATAATGGCGCTTCTGCGACGAGCGTTTACAGGTCCCCGATATTGACGTGTGCCTTAATGACTCAAGGACAGCAGGCGAGTTTGAAGGATGGCAACAAAGGGCAGTCTATATTGCCTAAACAACGCCTGCGTTTACTTGTTCACTGCATAGTGAACCTGCACCAGTCCATCAGGGAATTGAGTAACAGACATTAGCGTAAGTTCAATGTCGCGATGGCGCGGAGCAATTAATGGAATTCCTTCGCCGATGAATACCGGCACGACGCTTATTATGAATTCATCGATCAAACCCTGGTCAAGAAAGGAGGCGATCAGTTCACCTCCACCCATTAACCAAATATCCTTGCCTTTTTCGTTTTGGAGGCGTTGCACCAGTTCAACGATATCTCCGTCAATGAATTTTACTTTCGGAGGAACAGATGAAGGCGCAGGCTGACGTGAAAAGACATAGTACTGGGCGTTTGCTTCAAATTTTTCGCCGAGTGTCAGTGAGACTTCATACGTTTTGCGACCAAGCAGGTACACGTCCACGGACTTCATAAATTCATTCATTCCATAAAACCCTTCTGGCTCGGGACGGCGAATCAGCCATTCGATATCGTCGTCGGGTCTTGCGATGAAGCCATCTACACTGGTGGCGAGGTTCACGATAATCTTTCGTTTGGTGGAATTAACTGTCATGCAAGGAAGGTTTTAGTTGTGATCAGAAGGAAATTATAAATATAGCAACTAACCTGTTCACATATTAAGTAACGAGTGCTGTAATAAAGCCTGGCTTCCTCAAAGCTTTGCATAACCCAGTGTTTCAATATCCTCATGTGATTTAGTAAGATATGTGCGTCCATGCGCGAGGACGTATAAAACATCGGAAATCTCAAGAACCTGCCTGTAAATATGGTCTGTAACTACGAGTCCGTTATTTTGCTTTTCTTCCAGCAGCAGTACTTTGACCTTTTCAATTTGCAAAGGGCTCAAATGAGTGAATGGTTCATCCAAGAGGGCAAATAACGTATTCGATTTTACAATGACATAAAGCTCCACAAGTCTTTGTCCTCCGCCGGATAGAGTTCCAATCGATGAATGGTAGGCTGACCTGAACTCCGGGAAACGAGTTTGAAAGGCTCCAAAGTCGATTCCGAAATCACTAAACGCGCTCTTCACCGAAAGTCGCTTAGGAATGAAGTTGAATTGCGGCAGGTAACGCAATAGGTTCGGGTGGGTATAGGCCTGCTGGTATGCAATCCTGTCAATCCGAACGGATTTTTCACCAGCCAGCGTTCCGTAAATCATTTTCATCAGGCAGGACTTTCCCTGTCCGTTCCTGCCCAATAACCCGGTTATCTTCCCGGTCTCACAAGCAAGGAATGCGCCCGAAAGAATTTTTCTGTCTCCGAATTCAAGTTGTATGCTATCTGCTTGCAGTTGATGGATCATTTAAAGCGATAGGTCTGAATGATAAGAAAAAGGAATAGTGCAAAGTCGAAGACGATGGTAGAAGCCCACAGTAGCAACCTTGAAACACCGAGGTTTTGATAATAATAGTATTCTTTGTTTTTATAACCGTTAATGTAGTAAAAGGTGAGACCAAGGGTAGCTATTTTAAACCAGAACAATTCGAAGAAGATGGAAAAGCCATAGTTCCAAAACAAATTAAGACAACAAGCCGTGATAACGAGAGATGCCAACAAAAAACTTCTATAGAATGTCCATATAAGTCGTATGGTTCTAACAACTCGCATAAATAATGTGATCGATTGTTGATTGTAAAAACGGTCAAGTATATATCAATGTAGATAAAGATATAATTTAAGTAGTAGTATTCCCAACAAGGAGAGATTTGTTTGTCGATGGGAATCCCTGGTAAACTATAAGGCAGTATGCGACCGCTTAAGTCTCTGTCTTAGTTAAAAGTTTTAACTTAGGATAGGCAGATACTTCTGTCTTTCACCTCCTAAAGCTGCTTGCTATGAAAAATTTTCAACTTCCCGAAGACCTCAAATACAACGATGGCTTCGTCAAAGATCCCCGTTCATACATAAAGGAGAGAGGTTGCCAATCGTGGCTTTACCTTGTCGGTGAGGAATTTGCTTCCATGGAAAATGGTATGTCCTACCAGCAAGTGCAAGAAGCGACTCCTCACAGTGCCAATGTTGTCAGCGATCCACCCCGCGTATTAAATCTTGAACTGGCAAACCAACAGGTTAACGCACTTGATGCGCTTCCGAGGCCAACACTCATTTCCTGCCGCACAGGTCCAAGAGCATCTGCTGTTGCTTACATGTACTCAGGTCTAAAATTTGGTGCTGAACCCGATGAAGTGATTGCTGCCGCTGAAAAAGATAATGCGCCATTCGTTAAATGGGAGGAGTACAAGGACTGGATTCGTTCTTCTATAGAAACTCTCCGTAAGGAAGGAGTGACGATCTGAAGCGCCTACTTTTTTATTTCGACACTTATAATGTGAATATCGGTGTCGCCGATGTTTTCCAGGCAATGAGGTTTTAACGGTTCAGACCAAAGAGCAGTTGATGCCGAAGGAGTTTTTAAGAGTGTCCTTGAATCAACCATAACATTCCCTTCGGCATCATACCGGATGAAGTCGGACCAGCTAATCACGTACAAGGAAGCGGGCCACTTGTGCGTGTGCACCTTTGTAATCTCACCCGGATGGATCAACGTATCGAGTACCCGTACCTGGTCGTTTTCCATCAGCAATTTATGGTGTTCCGGTGCGGCCACGAGTGCGTCAAGATGATCTGGCCAGTCGTTGTTATATGGGAATGATGCTGACATGTCTATAGTTCTGAAGTTAAGAAGTTTGTCAGTCTTCCGCAAGGTATCTCACCGAAGTCTGAAAACGTCGTCCAAACATTGTGAACCGATACAGCGATTTCTTTATTAAAGCCCCAAATAGCCTGTCGAGCAACAAACTACCGGTAAGGGTTAGAGCTTACTTAAAGGCAGGTTATAGCCACCTTAAAGCCACCTTAATGCCACTTAAGTGCGTGCTCTTATTATTCGGACTGAGACTTAATCAACTTCACTGTCCTTTGAAAAAACGTTTGAAAAGGTTAAGACAAGGTTGTCTAATTTGGTATACGCCTCATATACCTCCCGTATATGCCTCATAGATGTCCCATACCTTTAAAGATATGGGACATCTACGGGACATCTATGGGACATCTATGGGACATCCCCTGTTTCCGAGACACTTTCATGGCGTTTTGAAAAAGTTTTGAGACTTACCTGGGTAGCCGAAGAAGCAATGAAAACGAATTCAGCAGATTGCTGGGTCTTATAAATGGGTTACAGATAGACACCCAATTTAACTGAGGCTTCGGGGTTTAAAAGAGGAGGGGTGTAGGTCTTATTGTCTACAGGAACGTTTTTGTCGCCCGCAATTCTCACATGCATTCCAGCCCATGGACCCACATAAAAGCGTCGTCCAAGTTTGAAATTGTACCCGAGGCTTCCGTTTATAAACCAGTTCTCGAAATGGGAGGTAGAAAGTTTTGCATCTGTTTGAATGCTGCTCTTCCAATAAACAAGGCCCGTTCCAGCCCAGAAACCTTTCCATCCTTCTTTTAGAAAATAGTCGCCCAACAAAGCATAGGCGGTAACCTTGTTATTGGTGAACCCTTCTTTAATGAAAGCATCCGGCTTATTCACGTTTGCGGTAAGTGTTCGCACACGTATATGATCCTTACCCACCCAGGCTGCGGCAAAGTACCCGCCGGTAATGTAGGGGAGCACATCTATTTCGACTCCTGCATTTATTTTCCTGGCAGGTGTTTGTTGACTAAATGCGTTAAGGCTAACAACCAGGATGATTGTGATCAATAAGAATCGTTTCATTTGACACGAAAGTAGTCTTGTGGGCAAATAGGACAAGTGAGTACGATAAGGTGCGCGGATGATATTTCTCAGTCATTACTGCGAG
>DATDNL010000141.1:0-3167 GCA_036518315.1 Flavisolibacter sp.
GGCCGCAGTGTGTAGCCTTTTCTTCTCAGTAACTCGATCACACCTCTTTGCCCTGGTAAATGGGCAGCCCCCACACCAACGAAAAGGGATTGCTTTTGGCTGATGATAGAATCGATGGAATTGGCCTGTATGTCGTTCCTCTTGTATAAGAACTTCTCATCGAATGCCGCGGACGTGCTGTTCACTTTATTGATTGTGTCCAGGAGATCGAGGTTGCCGCTCCTATATGCATCTTCTAACTTGGAGTATGAAAGGTCGCCGTCATACTCGAAATTTCTGTCCTTCTTTGTCTTTTCCTTCGCAGCATCAGCATACGCTTCCTTCATAAGCTCCATACTGTGGTCGAAGTTTTCAACGCCACAAACCTTCTTGCCCCATTTCTTTCCGGCCTGGTAGATATGCATGTCAAGGTAGGTATCCTCCTCGAAGTCCACAGCCTTGTCAGAATTCGTGCGGTAGAGAAAACTGTTGATCATGGCAGGACTGCTGTAAAGCGACATTTCCAACAGCTTTTCATACGAGGGTATCTGCAACGTCCCGATCGTCAGGTATTCGCCCGGACCTTCAAAACCCCTTCTAAGGTTATAGTCGAAATTGTAACCCGCTCCATCGAGGTCATACCTTGAGAAGTCATCCTGCCAACTTCCCATGTCTGTTTCCAGTGCCACTACGTCGGCGCTTTTAAGAGCCAGGTAAAACGAGTCGGAAAGATGGAAGACCATTTTGCTGCTAACGTGCATGGTTCCAAATAGGTAGGATGGTTTGGACAATCCATTTCCTGTAATCTCCCAAAGCAAACTGGGATAGTTCCTGGGCGGTATTTTCGGTTTTTGTGAAAAAGAGTTAAGGGAGATTAGCAATAAGACGGCAAAGGCAACAACGTTCCTCATAACAGGGTGCTTCAAGATTAGAGATGTCGGGGTATTGAAGTTAATATAAAGAGCGGAGGATTCACTTAGTTCACAAAAATTTTGGACTTATTTTTTCCCAGAACCCTTAATTTTGCAGGCTTTAAAGCTAAATGACCTGCCCGGTGCCGTAAGACCGGAGTTGGAATTAGATAAAATCCGCAACTACTGCACGGTTTGCGTCATGAGGCAAAACAATTTAACTGGACAAACAGCCCATGAAGCTTTCACAATTCAAGTTCGACTTACCGCTTAATTTAATTGCCCAACATCCTGCTAAAAAACGTGAAGATGCCCGAATGATGGTCGTTCATCGCAAAACGGGACAGATTGAGAACAAGCACTTCCGCGACATTCTTGACTACTTCGATGACAAAGATGTTTTCGTGGTAAACAACACAAAAGTATTTCCTGCCCGAATGTATGGCCGGAAAGAAAAAACCGGTGCCAAGATCGAGGTGTTTCTTCTTCGCGAACTCAACAAGGAGCATCGCCTTTGGGACGTGATCGTTGATCCCGCAAGAAAGATCCGCGTAGGAAACAAATTGTACTTCGGCGACACGGAAGAACTGGTTGCAGAGGTTATTGATAACACCACCTCCCGTGGCCGGACTATCAAGTTCCTTCACGAAGGCACTGACGATGAGTTCAGGCAGGTATTGGAAAAATATGGCGAAACTCCTCTTCCTAAATATATCAAACGCAAACCTGACGAGGAAGACCGTGAGCGTTACCAGACGGTTTATGCGAAACACGAAGGCGCCGTGGCTGCTCCTACTGCAGGCCTTCATTTCAGCCGTGAGCTCATTAAACGTTGTGAGATCAAAGGAATTCGCTTTGCTGAGGTAACACTTCATACCGGTCTCGGGACCTTCCGTCCTATCGAGGTTGAAGACCTGAGTAAGCACAAGATGGACGCCGAGTATTATCGAATTGAAGATACCGCCACTAAAATTGTAAACAAGGCTAAGGAAACCGGTCACAGGATCTGCTCGATCGGTACCACAACCATGAGAGCACTGGAATCTTCAGTAACTGCACAGAAGCTGTCAAAGACTTCAGAAGGATGGACAAACATCTTCATTCACCCTCCCTATGATTTCAGCATAGCCGATTCATTGGTGACCAACTTTCATTTGCCGAAGACAAGCCTGTTGATCATGACCTGCGCGTTTGCAGGATACGATCTTACTATGGAGGCCTACAAGAAAGCCATCAAGGATAAATACCGTTTCTTCAGCTACGGGGATGCGTTGCTGGTTGTATAATAGATTTTCAAGATTAAGAACGAAGTATAAAGTGTAAAGGTCTCACTGAAGTGTGGGACCTTTTACTTTAGTATGATTTCTTCAATACAGGCACTCACCTCGGCAGCTTTATTCAATACCATGATGTGAGTTCCGTTCTTGATGACATAATGAGGTTGCTGAATATTTCTAATTGGAAACATCCTGTCTTCCTCACCATGAATTTGATAGGCATTTGGAGGAACCCAGGTGTTCTTCCAGTTAAGTATTTGGTGCACCGCCCAATCAACATACTTTGGATCCGCCTTTTTGCGGTAATAGTCGACGAACTCCTTTTCTTCGGGTGTTTCAATTCCCATCCGCCTGTCGTCTGCCTTTTCAGTTAAACGATTACTCCTGATGGGAATTAGCTTGTGCAGGTTCAGGGAACCTGCGATTCTCATCCACCTTGGCATTTCAGTGTAACGTTTAATTGTTGAAACCAGTATCAGCTTTTGGATGGCTGACTGCTTAGCCATTTCGATTGCGATCATGCCCCCGAATGATATGCCGAGGATAATGGGGTTCTCCTCTTTTACCTGTTCAAACATCCTGGCAGCATAGGCGAAAAGGCTTTCATTTTCGATTGGAGGCAATGTGTTGATGTGCTGTAAGGCGCATCCCCTGACCTCCAGCCTTTCGAAGGCTTTTTCGTCAGCACCGAGTCCGCTGATGCAATAGATATTTTGTGTTGAACTAATCATATGGTAGCAAATGAGGCATAAATAAACGAGCCAAACTATAAAAAAAGGCGGCCATCATAAAGCTATCAAACCGATCAAGGAAACCACCCTGTTCCGGAAGCAAATTACTGTAGTCTTTGATACCCGCAATCCGTTTGTAAAACGAAGCCAACAGGTCGCCGGCAAAACCGGTTATAGCAGTGAAAAGGCCAAAGGCAACGGCGCTAAGGGCAGGGATTTGCATCCAGTTACTGGTGAGAAGAGCCGCAAGCACAGAGAAAACGATTCCC
>DATDNL010000142.1:0-6494 GCA_036518315.1 Flavisolibacter sp.
TATCATGATTTTATTGGCTTAAGTCAGCTCAAACAGCGTGATTTCGGGCAAAATACCGACACGTCCCGGATAACCAATAAACCCATACCCCCGGTTAACATATAATTTTTGTCGACCACTTTCATACAAACCTGCCCACTGCTTATATACGTATTGGACCGGGCTCCATTTTAACCATGGAATTTCCACCCCAAATTGCATCCCGTGGGTATGCCCCGCCAGCATCAGGTCAATATCCGGGTACTTCGGTCTTATCTCCCCATCCCAATGAGAGGGATCATGACTCATGAGTATCTTGAATCCCACATTTTCCGTCCCGGGATAAGCCTTCGACATGTCCCCGTACTTTGGAAACCTTGCTTTCGAGCTCCAGTTTTCCACCCCAAGTAGGGCAATTTGTTCTGCGCCCCTTTCAAGTAATACGTGTTCATTCATCAAAAGTCGCCAACCAAGTTCCGAATGAATCTGCTTCAGACGTTCCAGGTTTTGCTTCTTTGCCTCCTTACTGGGCCATTGGGTGTAATCACCGTAGTCATGATTACCCAGGGTCGAAAACACCCCCATAGGCGCTTTCAACCGGCTAAAAACATCCATATACCCGTCCATCTCATCGGACTTGTTATTTACCAGGTCTCCTGTAAACAGGATCAGGTCAGGTCTTAACGCCAGGATTTTATCCACCCCCTTCTCTACCGCGGCCTTATCAGTAAAACTACCGCTGTGAATATCCGAGACCTGCACCACCTTCAAGCCTTTAAACGACGCAGGTAAATTCGGGTAGCTCAAACGAACCGTCTTCACGTGGTACCGGTACTTGTTCGAAAACCCGTAAATCAATGAACTGAATAAGCTCCCCCCCACGGCCAGTCCTAACCAACTCAAAAACAGTGATCGGGATATTTTTCCTTCCTCCATCTGTTCACCTTCAGTATCGCGAAAAAAGACCTTTCCAACCAACCACTGAATCGCCCGCCTGATGTCATCCACCAAAAAAAAGACGGCCGCTACCAACTTTGCCAGGAACAACCCAATAATAACAGCAAAGACAGTGCTCCTCACTCCCTTCGAGTAATTATCCAACTTTAAAAGCGGTAGTACAAAAAGTATGATGAGAGCCGCAATCGAAATGATCCAATAGGAAGTAAAGATGATTGACCTCGTCTTCGCACTTCCATGAGATACGGCCCTTATGATCTGGAAAACATAAAGGTCAAGGAGAATCATAAAGCCAGCCAGTATAAGCCATATGGGTGAGCTACGCATAATTTCCGTTTAAAGATGCAAATAAAGGAAAAAGACCGTACCCTTTCCTTCCCCATCACCGCCGGGCTTTACACAAGTTCTGAGTTTTGAGTTTTGAGTTTTGGGTCTTGAGTTCTCCCCGAGCCAAAGAAGTTACGGACAACCTCGAACATCGAACTTCCAATTTCAAAATAACTCAAAACCCTAAACTCAAAACCCTGAACTGACATTCCCTTATTTTTGCGAACATCAAAAACAGCACGTTATGAAACTCACCTACTATGGTCAGTCGTGTTTTTCAGTGCAGGTGGCAGGCAAGAACTTATTGTTCGATCCTTTCATCACCCCTAATGATTTAGCTAAGCATATCAACATTGCAGACATAAAAGCCGATTATATCTTGCTTTCGCACGGTCATGCCGATCATACCGCCGATGCTGTTCAAATAGCAAAACAAAACAAGTCCACGGTCATTGGAGCCTTTGAAGTGGCTATATGGATGAACAGTCAGGGCGTCGAAAACTACCACCCGATGAACACCGGGGGTAAATGGAAGTTCGACTTTGGTACGGTGAAGTGCACCAGCGCCATTCACTCCTCCAACATGCCGGATGGAAGTTATGGAGGTAATCCAATGGGGTTCCTACTGACCACCGGCGAGGGAAATTTCTATTATAGCGGCGATACGGCCTTGACGATGGACATGCAACTAATACCCAAATGGGGGAAACTAGATTTTGCGGTTTTGCCTATTGGCGACAACTTTACGATGGGTTATGAAGATGCCATCGTAGCTGCCGAAATGATTCAATGCCAAAACATAGTGGGTGTGCATTACGATACGTTCGGCTTTATAAAAATTGATCACGAAAAAGCAAAGAAAGCTTTTGCCGACGCGGGTCTTAACCTGCACTTAATTAAAATAGGCGAAAGCGTCGACTTATAAAATGGCCAGAATTATTGGAGTAGCAAATCAAAAAGGGGGCGTGGGGAAAACGACTACCGCTATCAATTTAGCCGCCTCTTTTGCAGTATTGGAATACAGGACATTACTGGTCGACGCCGATCCACAGGCAAATAGTACCACCGGTGTTGGCTTCGACCTGCAAAACATCACTCAAAGCCTCTACGACTGTATGGTCAATAATGCCGAGGCCAGGGATGTGGTCCTTAAAACAGACATTCCTAATCTCGATGTTATCCCTTCTCACATCGACCTCGTGGGTGCTGAAATCGAAATGATTAACTATCCCAACAGGGAGATGGTTTTGCGCCAGTTGATCGAATCCGTCCGTGCCAACTACGATTTTATCATTGTAGACTGCTCCCCTTCCCTGGGCCTGATCACGGTAAACGCATTAACGGCGTCGGATTCAGTGATTGTTCCCGTGCAGTGCGAGTTCTTTGCCCTGGAGGGTCTTGGAAAGCTTCTTAATACCATCAAGATCGTTCAAAGCCGTTTGAATACGAACCTGGTTATCGAAGGGATACTGATGACGATGTATGATGGCCGCCTTCGTTTGTGTAACCAGGTAGTAGCTGAAGTACGCCGGCATTTTGAGGATCTCGTCTTCAATACCATTGTTCATAGAAACTCCAGGCTGGCCGAAGCACCCAGTTTCGGGAAACCGGTTATTCTTTACGATGCCAATAGCAAAGGCTCTATGAACTATCTGAATCTAGCCAAGGAAATCCTGCAGAAGAACAACATGACCAAAATTCCCCAGGAAGAAAGGACCTTAGAGCTGTAATTGAGTTACCAGTTTGAGGGCTTTATTTGCCACTTCACGTTCTTACCAGCCCTAAACAAGATCAACTTCGACCTTCCACAACAGAAGAAGTTCTTGTCTCCTTACTAAAAGGGTGCAGGTTGCTCCCACACTGAAGCCGCCTTAACCCTGGTCGACAGCCATCTAAGTTGGTGCCATGGCTGCCGTCGACTTTACCTGCCGAAATTCTAAAGGGGCGGAAAAGATATGGACACCCATATCCAAAACAATACATGTCCCATATACCTTCCGTATTTGCCTCATATATGTCCCATACCTTTAAAGATATGGGACATATATGGGACGTATATGGGACATATATGGGACATATCGATCTTTCCCATATGTCTTCTATTTCCGCGACATTGAAGTATGATTAAGTAGCGAGCTCCTGGAATTAGCCTCGTTCATGGGCTTATGCCGTCAATCCTTCCCGTAAAAGGATCTTACAGTCTTATGATAGGTTGTTGTGGAAGTTTTGAAGATCGCAAAAGCCCGGCAAGGCCTGCGCCATAGAGTTTTGCAGTGTAGGGATATTTGCGGACGCTTTTATTGTCTTATTTGTCGTGAACCCTATCACGTCGTTCTAGCTGTTGCAACATCTGATCAAACTTTTGCCTGGTCCTTTCTCTTTTTCGCTCGTTTCGCATCTTCCTCTTTTGGTCCAGGTAATAGAAGAACGTAATAGCAATGAATATCCCTGCAATTAGAACAATCATGTTGCAAAGCTAAACACAGGACTGATGGCGGTCATTGTTTGTTGTAATTACCATCATTGTATTGCATTTGGTCGCATTTTACCTTCTAAGCTTAAAAGCGTAAATATTTCTCACCTCAAAACAATTCATATGAAAGGGTTTAAGACAGACATAAAATTCACGGCTCTCAAAAACAAGAACTTTCGCAAGGTACTTTACACATCCAGTCACCTACAACTAGTCGTCATGGCTCTTCGGCCCGGAGAAGAGATCGGTCTTGAGACGCACCATGATAACGATCAGTTCTTTAGAGTGGAAGAAGGCAAAGCAAAATGCATCATAGACAAGACTGAATATGAGGCCCATTCCGGTGATGTGATCATTGTGCCTGCGGGTGCAAAACATAACATAATCAACCTGGACAAAACATCAGAATTAAAGTTGTGTACGATTTACACTCCACCACACCATAAAGACGGAATTACACACGCTACTAAGGCTGTAGCGGAACATAGCCACGAGGTGTTTGATGGGAAAACGACAGAACCGGCTGCTACAACGTACTCTGATTGATTGACCGGTTCAACTATAATCGTTTGAAGGAACCAAATTGAAGTCCCACCGATCAGATGCGGACAGTAACTCCTTTTGCTGCAAGGAATCTTTTGAGGTCGGGGATTTCAATTTCTCTGAAGTGGAATATACTGGCGGCAAGGCCGGCATCTGCATGAGCATTTTGGAATACATCGACAAAATGCTCCATAGTGCCTGCTCCTCCTGACGCAATTACAGGGATAGGAAGTTCGTCAGAAAGCTTCCGCGTAATGTCTAAAGCAAAACCTGCCTTAGTGCCATCGTTATTCATTGACGTCAATAATATCTCGCCTGCTCCAAGATCAACTGCCCGCTTTGCCCAGTCGAAGCATTTGGTATCTGTTTTTGTTCTTCCTCCATGAAGGTAGACATACCACTCACCGTCTTCTTCCTTCTTTGTATCGATCGCTAAGACGACGCACTGGCTTCCTGCCTCATTAGCGATCTCGCTGATCAACTGGGGTCTTTGGAAAGCCGCTGTGTTTACTGATATTTTGTCCGCCCCCGACTGCAACAAAACGCTTACATCTTCGACGGACTTGATGCCACCGCCCACGGTAAAAGGAATATTGATGGTGTGCGCAATTCTCTTCACCAGTTCTGCCAATGTCTTTCTCTTTTCGACAGTTGCAGTGATGTCAAGAAACACGAGTTCATCTGCGCCCTGCTTTGCATAAGTTGCCGCCAGCTCAACAGGATCGCCCGCATCACGGAGGTCAATGAAATTGGTTCCTTTAACCGTTCTGCCATCTTTGATATCCAGGCATGGTATGATTCTCTTTGCCAGCATTACTTCAGAAATTTTGTTAACTCAGTCAATTGGATTCTTCCTTCGTATATTGCTTTTCCAATGATCACTCCTTTGCAGCCAACTTCCTCTAATTGATATACGTCGTCAATTGAACTAACGCCACCACTTGCAATGAAATGAAGATCAGGGAACTTTTGAACTATGGATTTGTACAATTCTGTAGAAGGCCCTTGTAAGGCGCCATCTTTTGATACGTCGGTACAAAAGATATTTCTCATCCCTTTCGCCATATAACCTTCGATGAAATCGTAGACGTTGATATCTGTCTGTTCCAACCAACCGCTCACGGTTATTTTTTCATTCTTAACGTCTGCACCAAGCAAGAATTTGACCGCACCAAACTTTGTCAACCAGGCGGAAAATGTATCCTCACTCTTGACGGCAATGCTGCCCACCGTCGCAAAAGAGGAACCCGAATCAAGGACGACCTGTACGTCCTTCTCCGTTTTAATTCCCCCGCCAAAATCGATAACAAGTGAAGTCCTTCCGGCAATGGTCTCCAGCACCTTCCAGTTCTTCACTGAGCCAGCCTTGGCCCCATCAAGGTCCACCAGGTGCAATCTTTTTATTCCTGCATCTTCAAACTGTTTGGCTACTTCAAGGGGAGATTCGTTATAGACCTTCTTCTGGCTGTAGTCGCCATGGGTCAATCGAACACACTTACCGTCGATGATGTCAATTGCGGGAATGATCTCGATAACGCCCGCCGTACTGCCCCCTGTCGCCCTGGAAGGAGAAGTTGAATTTGAACCTTCCTTATTGTTTTGATCATTCATTATAATGGTGACTCCAAGAAGTTTTTAATGATCTTATCTCCTACTTCAGCACTTTTTTCCGTGTGGAATTGAACTCCGTAGAAGTTGTCTTTTTTGATAGCTGCTGCATATTCGAGGCCGTACTCGCACTTCGCTATAGTGTATTTGCTGTCTTCGGCATAATAACTATGCACGTTGTAGATATAACTGCTTTCGGGAATGCCGGTAAAGAGCGAAGATTGAAGCTGGAAGATGTTGTTCCATCCGACCTGCGGAACTTTCAATTTGAAGGAGGAGGAAAATCTTTTCACCTCGATTGGAACGAGGTTTAGGCATTCGGTGTCATTTTCTTCCGAGTGCCGGCAAAGAAGCTGCATGCCCACGCAAATTCCGAGAACCGGTTGCTTGAGTTCCTTGATGACTGTATCGAGGTTGTTCTCCTTAAGGCTTCTCATCGCGCTGCTTGCTTCCCCCACCCCTGGAAAGATCACTTTGTCTGCAGTACGAATCTTGTTGATGTCGTCGGTCACCTCGGCTTCGACTCCTAATCGCCCGAGAGCATTCAGAACTGACTGAATGTTTCCTGCATTGTATTTTATAATTGCCAGTTTCATTGTAATTTCAT
>DATDNL010000143.1:0-2868 GCA_036518315.1 Flavisolibacter sp.
TCAGCTAAAAAAGGATAAAGAAGACGTTACTTTAATTACTTCTGACGAAATTCTAAGAAGATATGCAGAAATAATGGGATTAAAACCCTATGCGTTAAGTGGTCAATCATCAAACTTATCATTGATGAACAGCGGAAGCCATTTTTTGATCGCTACCATGTTGCCGGATTCGTCCTTGAGAAATAACCTGAAGGTTGAGGGTGTTAAAACGACAGATACTATCAAGCCTTATGTGCTGCAACTTTACACGGTTAAAAAACAAGACAGTCTCTCCAAATGATATTGAACTAGAATTCCGCGTTCTTCGGCGTCCTTGGGAAGGCGATCACATCCCTGATATTTCCCATGCCTGTCACAAATTGAACCATCCGTTCAAACCCTAATCCAAAGCCAGCATGAGGCACCGTACCGAATCGTCGTGTATCCAAATACCACCACAATTCATCTGCAGGTACATTCATTTCTTTCATGCGCTCTACCAACCTGTCGTAACGCTCTTCTCTTTGTGATCCGCCAACGATTTCGCCAATCCCCGGGGCAAGGATATCCATGGCAGCTACAGTCTTACCATCATCGTTCTGTCTCATGTAGAATGCCTTGATCTCCTTAGGATAATTGGTAACGATCACCGGCTTTTTAAAATGCTTCTCAACAAGGTAACGCTCATGTTCGCTCTGCATATCAATGCCCCACTTCACATCGTATTGGAACTTTTTCTTTTTGTATGCCGGTGATTGCAGCAAGACATCGATCGCTTCTGTATAAGTAATACGTTCGAACTTATTCTCCGTAACAAATTGCAGCTTTTGAATTAGGTCTAGCTCGCTTCTTTCATTCTGCGGTCTTTGCTTTTCTTCATCCAGTAAACGCTGACGTAAAAACTCGAGGTCGTCAGCATTGTTCTCCATCGTGTATTTGATGATATACTGAATGAATTCCTCGGCAAGATTGGCATTGTCTTCCAAATCATAGAAAGCCATCTCGGGTTCAATCATCCAGAATTCGGCAAGATGTCGTGCGGTGTTTGAGTTTTCAGCACGGAACGTAGGACCGAATGTATAAATATCACCAAACGCTGTTGCACCCAGTTCTCCTTCCAACTGCCCGCTAACCGTAAGATTGGTAGCACGGCCAAAAAAGTCCTGTGTGAAGTCAATTGTACCATCGTCTTTCCGGGGAGGATTATCAAAAGGCAGGGTGCTTACCTTGAACATTTCGCCTGCCCCCTCAGCATCCGAAGCCGTAACGATGGGCGTATGCAGGTAAACAAATCCTTTATCATTAAAAAACTTATGTATGGCAAACGCCAATGAGTGACGGATGCGAAACACAGCTCCAAAAGTATTGGTTCGAAATCGCAGGTGCGCTATCTCCCTCAAAAACTCGAGGCTATGTTTCTTGGGCTGCAATGGGTATTTCTCCGCATCACTATCGCCAAGTATTTCGACCTGTCCTGCCTTCAACTCCATCTTCTGCCCTTTCCCAAGCGACTCAACAAGCTGCCCCGTCACCTTCAACGAAGCACTGGTAGTAATGCGCTTCAAGAACTCATCGTCAAACTTTCCCAACTCCAAAACCACCTGCAGGTTATTATTGGTCGAGCCGTCATTCAGGGCCACAAACTGGTTGTTTCTAAAAGTGCGGACCCAGCCCATAACCGTAACTTCCTGTCCTTCCGGTGTCCACGTCAATAACTCTTTAATTTTCGTACGCTTGTTAAACATGATATATCTATGATAAAGAAATGAGGGTTGCAAAGATAAGATTCCCCGCCTCTCTTTCACCACAACCACCAACTGAACAACGTTTCAACTAAATTGTCCCGGGAATATCAAGGTGCGCCGCTTGCTCTTACCGAAGATTTTTTAATACTTGCACTAACAGGAACTCTTTCCTAATCCAGCTTTTTGAATAACGCTCTTTTGCATTTCATTTCTTCTTTTTCGACCCGCCCCCACAGGGACATTATAGGGACACGATAGGGACTTTATAGGGACTTTACCATAGGGATGACCTAAGGACGTTAATAATATTCCTCGGGGTTAACCATAACCCTTCATAAACCCTCAATACTGCCGGTAATAGTAGGTCCTCATAGTTCCCCTAACTCACCTTAGCTTCTCAATGTTTACCCATTTCCACCCTTGAAAATAAACATTTCGACCTTCAAAAGCCATCATGATTCAAAAGCATCCTGCCCCTAATTACTCATTGCTCACTATTCATTGCTCCAATTCACCATCTTTCATTCCTTGTATGGTTCCTCCCCCTTGAGATCCGAAGTGAGCCGGCAGCTACAGACTAAGAAAGCTCAACCCTTAACCTTTGATTCTAATGTCTCCCCCCTCTTAAAAGCAGCCTCTCAACAGCTCGTCTAACATTTCTTTTAGCAACAAATCGATAATAAATACCATTCCAATAGACTAGCCGGCAATTGGTTGTAAAGGCTAAACAGCCCTTTTTATGGGTATGTTAAACGATAGAGCAATGCCGACAAAAATTTTTGATTTTATCAATTTTGCTGTATTCTTGCATTCGAAACTGTTGAGAGCTCATACCTTAATTACCCACAACTGGTATTTTTTCAATTCCATTCACAACAAAATCAGACAAAAAACAAACTGGGTTTTCTCAATTAGTAAACATTGTTTTTATGTACGACATTCTGCAGTTGAACGACATGCTTGTTCCCGAACTTTTGGATATTGCTGAAGACCTAAAGATTGATAGCGCCAAAAAACTGGGCAAACAAGAACTGATCTATAAAATCCTCGACAAACAAGCCGTTATGAGTAGTGAACAAAAATCCGATGGCGCCTCTAAGCAAAGACAACGTAAACGAATTGTAAAAGCTACCACTTCCAATTC
>DATDNL010000144.1:0-5259 GCA_036518315.1 Flavisolibacter sp.
AGAAGATCAAGGAACAGGAACACTTCATCCAGCAGATAGCCGACGCCTCGCCTACAATTCTATACCTGTACGACGTAGAAAAGCAAAGCATCGCATATATCAATAGGGAGATCTTTTTTGTCTTAGGATACCTGCCCGATGAGGTTATCGACTGGAAAGAAGCCATCACAGAAAACCTCTACCACCCCGAGGACTATCACCTGCTACCTGCGAGGAAAGAAAGTCAAAAGAACTTTCAGCAGGTCGACTCAATGATGCAATACGAGTGTCGAATGAAAAACCGTGAAGGCGAATGGAGATGGCTCCTTGTGAGGGAAATTGTCTTCAAAACAGACGAGGAAGGAAAGATCGTGCAAATATTGGGTGCTGCTTTGGACATCAATCGGAGGAAGGAAATGGAAAAGACTATCCTTCAAAACACCTTGCTCCTCGAGCAATCGAATGCGAGTCTTGAGGAATTTGCCTACGTAGCAAGTCATGACTTGAAAGAACCTTTGCGCAAAATATCAACATTCGGCGACCGGCTTGTAGCAAGCCAGTCCAGCAACCTCACTCCTGACGGTAAGATCTATTTGAATAAAATCGTGGACGCTCCCCAAAGGATGCAGACGATGATCAGTGACCTTCTTTCCATTTCGATGATCAGCAATAATACTTCCTTCGAGAACTATAGTTTGAAAACCATCCTCGATGAAGTCCTTCAAACACTCGAGTTTAAGATAGAGCAACAGAATGCTGTCGTCAAGGCAAACAGCTTACCGGAAGCCAAGATTATACCTTCTCAGTTCAGGCAATTATTCCAGAACCTGTTGAGCAATTCGCTCAAGTTCGTACGACCGGGTGTGCAACCGGTGATCACCATCACCCATTCACTGGTGAAAAGGACTGAACTGGTACACTACCAGCTGGCCGATTCGGCAGCAACTTATCACAAATTAGAGTTCAAGGATAACGGAATAGGTTTCGAGAACGAATTTGCCGGGAAGATATTTGCCATCTTTCAACGCCTTCACGGCCGAAGCGAATACGAAGGGTCAGGAATAGGTCTTGCGATTTGTAAGAAGATAGTAGAGCACCACGGCGGCATCATCTACGCCAGCGGCGTTCCCGGCGAAGGGGCCACCTTTACAATTATCCTTCCTGCCTTGTCTTAGAAATGACTCTCGTACACGGCCGGCATTAATTTTTTGTATCTGCCGAAAATGCAAAGCATCAAATGGCATATCGGTTGCTCCGGCTTTTCCTATAAAGAATGGAAAGAAGAATTCTATCCGAAAGGGCTGGCACAGAGCAAATGGTTCAATTACTACACAGAGCATTTTGACACGCTTGAGCTGAATACGACCTTCTATCGCTTTCCCACGGATAAGTCACTAAAGGGTTGGTATGATAAGGCCCCGGACGGATTTAGCTTTTCTGCTAAGGTACCCAAGTCCATTACCCACTTCAAGAAGTTTGAAGACACCGACAGAATGGTGAATGATTTTTACACATTGCTAAGGGAAGGATTACAGGAAAAATTGGGGTGCGTACTGTTTCAGCTACCACCGAACCTTTTATATTCCAGGGAAAAACTCGACAAGATCATCAGCCAGGTCGATCCCGCCTTTACGAACGTCATAGAGTTTAGGCATGAAAGCTGGTGGAGAAAGGATGTACAGAATGTGCTCAAGAAACATGATATCACTTTCTGCGGAGTTAGCTTTCCTAAGATCCGGTTTGATGATGCTGTGATCAATACCCCCACTTGCTATTACAGGTTCCATGGAGTGCCTAAACTCTTCTATTCAGAATATGACAAGACATTCATCGAGAGGATCTATAATGAAGTGGTGCAAAATAAAAAGGTAAAGACGGCTTATATCTATTTCAACAATACGGCCTCGTTAGCTGCCTTGCATAACGCTAAATACTTCAAGCAATTGGCAGAGTTAAAGGAGGTATAAATAAATCCGTGGGATAGGAAAAACTATCGTGAAGGATTTCAGAACTAAATTCGTAAATCAATCTCTTGCTATGGTTCAACAAACTCCCTGGTTCGAACGACAGTTCCATTTTGACTTCCCGGTTGGGTTATTCCCAATAATATTCAGCCGATTGGAAGGAAGCATTTTTCGTTTATATAGCCTATTAAGTAACGCTGATGACGAAGTATGCAGTCATAATGCGAATGGCTGGTCAGTAAAGGAACATGTCGGCCATTTGTATGACCTGGAAGACTTGTGGTGGAAAAGGTTGCAGGACTTTCAACAGAACAGAGCCAAGCTTACCGTTGCCGACTTGAACAATACAAAGACCAAAGAAGCAAGGCATAACGAAAATACCCTTGAAAAGCTGGTAGAGCAGTTCACCGCCGAAAGACAAAAGATTCTGGAAACAGCCTATGGCTTTGACGAAGAACTACTATTAAGAACGTCAGTACACCCAAGATTAAACCAGCCCATGCGACTTATCGACTCCTTATATTTTGTAGCCGAGCATGATGACCATCACATATCAGCCATTTCAACGCTGCTAAGAAAGCTCTAAGGATATGGATGAAGTGAAAAGAGAAGTATCAAATTCAAATTTCTTCCTTGCTTGCTCCTTGTTCTTTATTCCTTATTCCTTGTTCCTTGTTCTTTATTCCTTATTCCTTGTTCTTTGTTCTTTCTTCCTTGTTCCTTGTTCCTTGTTCATTATTCACCTATTTGTCACCTCTTCGATCGGTTTACCAATACAACCGTTTGGCATTTGGATATGTAATAACGCTGCGAGCGTGGGCGCTATATCGTACATGTAGACTTCGCGGTTCGAAGCACCATGTTTAATATTCCATCCGTACCAAAGTAAAGGAATATGAGTGTCGTAGGGATTCCACTCGCCGTGCGTGGTTCCTGTCTTACTCCATGTTTCAAATGTACCGGCATCCAGGACTATTTCTATTTGCCCACTTCTTTTGAAATTATAACCATTCACCATCATGGTCTTAAGCTTCTCAGGAACCGGGGCTCTTCCGATCCATGCCATATCGACGGCATAAGTAACTCCCGGTTGTCTTTGGAGAAAATCAACGGCCGTTTGTTTGATCGCATTAAAATCAAGATTGGAGGACGCTATCTTTTGCAGGTCAAAATTTACCTGGTAACTCGAGATAGAACGAACGAGCGCCGCCGTTCCGAACTTGCCAGAAAGGATACGATTCAATGAATCAGTGAGCGGTGCAGCACGCCAGAAATCAGCGTTCAGCTTATGTTCCTGCATATAGCTGATGGCATGTGCTGCCCCGTGATCCGCCGTCAGGAAAACAAGCCACTGCCCCTTCCCTATCCTGGCATCTAACGTTTTAAACAGTTGTGCCAGGTCCTTATCCAGGCGCAAATAGGTGTCTTCGATTTCAATGGAATTTACGCCGTACATGTGTCCTACATAGTCGGTGGAAGCAAAATTGATCGCTAAGAAGTCGGTGGCATCGCCCTTGCCGAGTTGATAAGCATTCACCGCTTCCACTGCGAATTCCGCGGTTAATGTGTTGCCAAAGGGAGTATTCCTAAAACTGCCCTTGCTTTTGCCGTAAGCAGCTTTGATATCGTGCGGAAACACAGAAGCAGTTTCACCCGGAAACAAACCTTCATAGGGTTCAGCATCTCCGTCGCTTTGCTTGTAACTATTGATCGGGTACAAAGTATTCCAACCCTTAGCGATTAGTTGTTCAATCCTTTTCTTGCCATTGAATTGATTGACCCACGCCGGTAGTTGATCGGTATAATAGCTGCTTGTTATGAAATTACCGGAAGCATCATCAAGCCAATAGGCAGCAGTTGGTGTATGCCCTGCTGGCAAAATAGACGCCCGGTCCTTCAGCGAAACACCAACAACCTTCGAACGGTAATTGGTAGCCATTCGCAATTCGTCGGTAATTGTCGTAGTCAACAAGTTTCTCGGAGACATTCTTCCGTCCGTAGCGTTAGCACTACCAATTGGTCGCACCGTTGAATCAGCAACACAATAAACCAACTTGCCCGTAAGCTGATCAATCCATTCATTGGAAGAAATGCCATCAAGAGCCGGAACCGAACCTGTATAAATGACCGCATGTCCAACACCGGTAACCGAAGGAAGATGATTGATCAAGGTATTCTCGCAGGAAAAGCCGCCATTAAGCAACCTTTTAAAACCGTCTGCTGAATAACGGTCATAATAACGATATAGATAATCCCAACGCATTTGATCGACTACGATGCCGACAACCAGCTTAGGACGTTGAAGATTTTGCGCATAGCTTGAAAAAGAGAGCAGGAGAAAGCTATAAAGAATCAACTTCTTCATTTTCATAGTTTAAGCGGCAAAATTACTTGATGAAGCAAAACCACCATGCGGTTAACAATTATTTCCTCTAAATACCTTTACTGTACCAAAACACGGACATGAAATCACTAATGCCTCTCTTTTTTATTGTTACTAACCTTCAACTGAATGCACAAAAGGGCATTCATGGGTTGATCAACGCAGAAAAGAACTTTTCCGCCTACTCGGTTGCCCATGGAACGAAAGAGGCCTTCCTTACGTTTTTAGACAGTAACGCAATTGTATTTGAAAAGGGGAAGGCAGTCAACGGCATCGCCACATGGAAAAACAGGCAAGAACAACCGACACTATTGAAGTGGCGTCCACAATATGTTGAGATCGCCACTTCGGACGATTTCGGATATACTACAGGGCCCTGGGAGCTGCATCCATCGGCAAGCTCCGATTCAGTAGTCGCGCGCGGACGATTTAGCACAGTGTGGCATATGAATGCTGGCGGTGAGTGGAAAGTCCTGGTGGACCTCGGAGTTGGCAACACACCGGCCGACAACGAGTTAAAAATTAATCAGGTTAAGACAAAAAAACGCTCGGGCCAGGCTTCTGACCTTGACGTACTTAAAGCGGAAAAAGATTTTATTGCCGCTTATCTTGAAAATAAACTCCACAGCTATAAGAAATTTTCATCCCATAAGATCATTCTACTTCGGAATGGGCGACTACCTGCAAAATCCGTTGATGACGTGGCAACAGTCATAGGGCAAACACCCAAAGAAATGATTTATACGGTTACAGGTGGAGGCATTTCAGCAGGCGGGGACCTGGCTTTTGTATATGGCAATACTTCCATCAACGATAAGGCTGAAAATTACCTCCGCGTTTGGCGCAAAGAGAAAGACGGCTGGAGAATCGCTATGGAGGTGCTTCGATACTAGGAAAACCACATTCAGCCTTAATTCCTTAAATTTGCGCAAT
>DATDNL010000145.1:0-2146 GCA_036518315.1 Flavisolibacter sp.
TCGAATTGATCGGGATTGAAATTATCGAAGTACTTCTGGTAAGCCTCGTTGGTCATTCGCTCCCGGTTCTTAACCCATTCGTGGCGGGCGGGCAGAGCATACAAACCCCAATGTATGAACATTCCAAAACGGGCGTCTTTAAACCACTCCAGGCGCTCTGCCTTGTGTGCCGGTGTTTCATTGGTGATTGATTTCTTAACCTGCGCGATTGTCTGCCCGGAAAAAAGAAGAAAAATAAAGAGGAAGAAAAACAGGAGCTTGTTCATGGTTACCATACAACAACGTTTGCTTTGATTTGTTCACTAATGTAAAGCAAATAGGGATGCGATTTAGAATGCGTCGGGTAAGTCCATTGGGCAGGGCGCCGGCTTTGGCCTTTACCATTTCTCTTTGACAAAAGGACTGCATCATAGTGACAGTTTATCATATTCGCAATAGTTTTTACCTTCGGGAGAGAAATCTCGAGTCTCCTGTAATGAAAAGTTTAAAGATCGGGATCATTGATCTCGTAAGCAAGGGACCAACAAACACATTCTGGGCGCGTATTATGCATGCTAATCTCGCGAGTATCATGCCCCAGGTGGTAGCAGTGTGGTGTGAGGAAGAAGGACATGAAGTACAATTGATTTGCTACACCGGCTCGGAAAAGCTTGATAAGGAATTACACGCTGGTGTGGACCTGGTATTTATCTGTTCATTTACACAAGCCGCTTTATTAGCCTATTCAATAAGCAATTATTTACGGAGTAAAGGTGTGATTACAGTCCTGGGCGGCCCTCATGCCCGTTGTTACCCGGATGATGCCGTCAAATACTTCGATTACGTTTTAGGATTAACGGACCAGTCCATTATCCAATATGTACTCGAAGATTGTAAGCCACATAAGATGATAGGTCACTATCTTTCTGCGACAAAGCAACCCAATGAGTTGCCCGGGGTGAGAAAGCGATGGAAATTTATAGAACCAACGCTAAAGAAGGCTCCTTTTATCAAGATCGTTCCCATGCTTGGAAGTGTAGGCTGCCCCTATGCCTGTTCCTTCTGCATTGACTCGGTTATTGCCTATCAACAACTCAGTTTTGATGTGATGCAGGATGATCTGAAGTTTCTTCTTACCAAATTCAAAAAGCCGGTAGTCGGATGGCATGATCCGAATTTCGGTGTTCGATTCAAAGAAAACATGAAAGCTATTTCGGATGCGGCGAAGGAAAAGTCGTTTACATTCATTGCTGAAAGCAGCCTTTCCATTTTAACAGAGGACCACGTTAAAACCATGAAACAAAATGGATTTGAAGCCTTTCTTCCCGGAATAGAATCGTGGTACGAAATGGGCGAAAAATCAAGGACCATACGATTAACCCCGACACAAAAGCTGGAGCAGGTGTCTGAACAGGTCAACATGATTCTGAGGTACGTGCCATATATACAGACAAATTTCGTACTAGGTCTTGATAGCGATGCAGGTGACGAACCTTTTGAATTGAGCAAACAATTTGTAGACAGATCACCAGGAGCCTTTCCAGGTTATTCTCTTTTGACCTCCTTTGGTGAAGCTGCGCCGCGAAATATAGAATATCAAAGAGAAGGTCGTGTTATTCCTTTCCCTTTTCATTTTTTGAACAATCACCTTGCCATGAACTTGAAGCCAAAAAATTATGAGTGGGTAACGTTTTACGAGAAGGTGATTGATCTTACAGAATACACATTTTCTAAAAAGGCCATCTACAAACGATTTATTTCCACTTCTCGTTTTACATCAAAATGGATGAATTTCATGCGGGCAGTTTCTTCGGAAGGCTATGGACGCATCAGGTTCTTTAAAAAAGTGAAAGAGAAACTGCTGAATGACCGTTCCTTCCGTGGCTACTTTGAAAAGGAGACCCGGCAACTTCCGCAGTTCTATGAAAACATCATTCAAAAAGACCTGGGAGCCTGGTGGCAATGGTTACCGGCAGGAGCTTTAGACCATGACGAAAACGCTTACCTGCATAAAAAGGTCGATGTCACCTCGGTATGAACGGAACGTCTAACTAATTCCTTTTTAACCAATTTATTCGATTCGTTCACCTGTCAAATGGCGAATCCCTTGCGACATGAGGCCCAAAACGGATCGGGATCATCAAGAGAAGTCCTTTGCATTGTAATA
>DATDNL010000146.1:0-4397 GCA_036518315.1 Flavisolibacter sp.
GGAACGTATTGCCCGCGGCCACCTGCAGTCATTCGCTTCGGATCTATCCCAAACTTGTTTTGAAGAATACGTACTACGGAGGTTGCACGCTTCACGCTCAGGTCCCAGTTGTCGGCGATGCAACTGTTTTTTATGTTGACATCATCGGTGTGACCCTCCACCATAAACTCGATATCAGGTTTGCTGTTTAATACTTGTGCCACCTTGCCTAAGACTTCCATCGCCCTGTCCGTAACTTCATATTTGCCGCTCTTGAACAGCATCTTATCAGAGATAGAAATGAAGACAACACCCTTTTCTACTTTGATCTCAACGTCCTGGTCATTCACATCGTTTAACGCTCCCTTGAGATTCATCACGAGAGCCATATTGAGCGAATCCTTCCTCGAAATGGCAGACTGCAGGTTTTGAATATAGAGGTCCTTCGACTGGATATTCTCTAATGATTTCTGGATGCTTTGCGCTTGTGAACTGGAAATGACTGAAAGATCCTTGAGCTGGTTGACAATAGTGTTGTTATTCTCTTTCAGGAAATCGATTTGTTTGTTCAGTCCTGCTATCTCTGTTTCGAGAGAGGATTTTTTCCTTGACAATTCAGCTTCGTTATCGCGGCATTTCTTGAGATCATCCTGCACTTGCATATAGAAAGTGTTCAGCTTAGCATACTTGTCCTGTTCGGCTAATAATTTCTTTTTGCTGATACAGGACGTAAGTGAAATAGCGCTAAAGCAAACGATTAAAAAGTAGTGGAGTTTCATTATCCTTATTTTTAATTATACACGGTTGAATACCAAAATTAGATGACTCAGCCTTAACGATGAACGATCCAGGTCATATCCCATGCAAAGAGTTCGAAAAAAACGTCATCAGGAGGACTAACTCGGTGTCGGGAAAATAGGGCCGCAAGCGTCATTTAGCTTCTTATCGAGGTAGAAGCTTGCTTTTGGTGAAAAAGTCTCGTCTGACATGTGCATGAAGAAATAGATTTCCTTTATTCCCTTATCCAGCCAGTACTTCATTCTTTGCACCCAGGCATCCATTCTTGCGAAATCTGTCTTATGTAGATTGTTCCCAACGTACCGGATGAAAGCCTTCGGCACCGTCAGATGCATATGGCAACAATCCCTTCTGCCCGCAACATCGGTAATGACAGAGCCAATTTTCAGCTTCCTCAGAGTGTTAAACAGTTCGTCAGCTTCCGGCTTTACAAACCAATCTGGATGCCTCACCTCCAAAAAGAATTGAACATCACGTGGGAGAGAAATTAAATAGTCGAACAATTCCTCTTTTCTTTTGGGGCTAAACTTATCTGCCACCTGGATAAACACGGGACCAAGATTCTTGCCTAAGGTTATGATATTTTGCAGGAATACGTCGGTTAGTACTTCTTTCCCACGCAGGTTACCAAAATGAGTGATGCCCTGGTACAGTTTGGGAGCGAATTTGAAGTTTCGGTTCCCAACATGTTCAACCCATTTCTCAAGATCCGCAGCCTTGTATAGCTTATAGTGAGTAGCGTTTAGCTCGACGGAGTTCAACCGCTTTGCGTATTCATGAAGGAAGTCTTTTTCTTTAGTGCCTTCGGGATAAACTATCCCAATCCATTCTTTCCTTGACCACTTGGCGCAACCGACATATACTGCGGGCTTCTTTGTTGTTTTGCCTTTTAATACAGAATCGTTAATTGGCGGCTCCGCCGGAAGTTCGAAGTCGATCTTGTTTAACTGCCTGGTTGGAACCTGGCCAAAGTTCATGCTTATGGTTTTTGGATTTCCTCGAACTCACCCGTCTCTTTGTTCTTGCGAACATTATTGGCGTTGAAGTAGCGGCCATTCATGACGACGTATACTCCCGGAGAAAGTGTTTGAACGAAAGCCATAGCACTTCCAAGGTTGAACAATCCGTCTGATGAACCAAATTTATACGGCACCATGGCGCCTGTAAGAACAATGGTCTTATTCTTGATTTTATTGGCTATAACCTTGGCCGTTTCAGCCATCGTATCAGTACCATGCGTGATGATAATCTTGTCTTCAGGACTTTTTATACAATGCTCAGCAATGAGGCTCCTGTCATCGTCGCTCATTTCAAGGCTATCTACCATCATCAACGTTCTAATTTCAATGGGAACTAAATTTCTTCCCAATTCAAGCATTTCCGGAAGATGGGAATCTTTGAAGTAGAGCTGTCCCGTCAGTTCGTTGTATTCCTTGTCGAAAGTGCCACCAGTGATGAAGATGCGAATGCCCATAATATCGGTAAAATTATAGTGAATAGAAGTATCAGTAAGAACAGAATTAATGTGCGCTCCTGGGAATATTATTTGGCTAAAGAGAAAAGTGTTAGGGCAAGATTTGCACTAACAAATGCCATCCACCTCTTCCATTGCTTGTTGTTAGCGTTCTTGCCTGCACAGTAACGAGAGTCAAAGGAATATACTAATTATGAATAGGGAAGTTTGCCCTGTATCCACCAGTAGTAGGAATATTCAAAGATTATTCAGAAGCTGCCTGCTCCATATTTTTCCCAATAGAATAGCCAATAAACCCTGCAATAATTGCGGCTATGACCAACACGATATAATTGTCGGTCCCAAAGAAAGCGAGAACGGCACCGAATACCGCAAAATAAATTGCCCAGATAATTCTTCCTTTTGTGCGTTGGCTCGCGGGGATATCGGAAGCTTTTTGATACTTATGTCCATGACGTTTTCTGCTCTGTGGCATATCAAAATCTTTTTGAAAAGGTAAAAACTTTGCTTCGATGATGCAATGATTTTCATCAATTAATCGACGAAGAAATTTAAGTCCGCTTCAAACCGACTTGATTACATTTGAGTCATGCAAGATATTCCCATAACCAACGAACAGGAGGCTGCTGTTGCTATCTTATTTGCATCAGTGATGGCAAACAACCAATCGATGAGCCAGGCGCAGATAGAACAATTGTCAAGAATGCTTGTGTTATCTTCTAAGTTCAGATCGTCTTCGTTAAATGATCTTACGATTAAAGCACTCTCGCTCCAGGCAGCTCATGGAAGCAAGGCTTTGATTGAACACAGTGCTCCCCTCGTCAGCGATGAGTTCAAAGAAACTCTCTTTGCTATGTGTTGCGAGATCATGACAAACGATGGTAAAATCGATGACAACGAAAGCGAGATTCTTGCCATGGTAGCTCTTTACCTGGGTATGTCAATAGAAAGTATGAAGATGATGCTCACTACTTACCTGATACGTAACCGGTGGAACGTACAGATTATCGAACAGGAATAGGAGTATCAGGAATTTTTTTAATAGGGGTATTGCATTTGCTAAAGTTGCTTAGTATTTTTACGCAGTAATCGCCGTATTTTTACTAAGCAACCAAAATTATGATCAGAGAGATCCTTACCCTAACAGTGGATAGAATTCCAATCCAGTACTACATCGAGTTCGAGAAGGACCGCAAGCATTTCAAGTTTCAACCGACACTCACGAATAAATCCGCCCCCTCTTTCCGGATAGTGGAGAGGTATGGGGAGCTTATAGAATTGGAGGAAATAGAACCAGGTTTATTGGAAGAGGCGAAACAGAAAATTCGCGAGATCCTTGATAATCCAATATTTGGGCAACTCTAAACCAGTCTTTCAACTGCCTTGACCAACACGTCTGCAGAAACAGGACAGGGAAGAATGATGTCTCCATAGTTTAGATGGCCCTGCAACCTGTCGTCCTCGCACAGTACAATGGCGGGAGTCCGGAGTTTGCCCTTGATCTTCAAATACTCTTCAGCATGTAGTATGATGACGGAGGGCTTCAATCGTTTGAGCCGCGCGGCAATTTCTTCGGGGTTGTTGCATGCTTCGGCTTTGAACCTTCGGTGGATAAGTGCGAGATAGATCTTCGAAAGACTGTGGAGATCGTCATCAACCACCAATATTTTTTCCCTTGCCATTAGTTAGGTTCGTTTCGTGCAGAAGAGCGCCAAATGTAGAATTGAACCTAATGCAAGACAATGGCAATATTACTTGCAGTTTTTACTAATCCAGGAAGTACTCACATGTCAACGAGGCAGGAGATATCGATCCTATCGAGGTAGGGTTGAAGCGCATCATCATCTTCAAAGCAGCGCATGCCCTGCAGGATATCGAAGCGGAGATTATGATAGACCTCTACATAAAAGCTATCGAGTTGATAGAGGAAGATAGAGAAGTTTTTGTATAGCCTGTCAGCCAGATAAGTTCCCCGCTCAAGCAACGTCTCAGCCTGCCGGGTTTCATTAAGACCTGCAAATTCGTCCAGTGTCATCAAGGCGAAAATAAATCTCAACTGCGAGGAATCAAACCAAAAAAGGATAAAAATAATTAACCGTGTGAATGATATTTATTCACATGAAACTACTCTTTAATTTGATTACAA
>DATDNL010000147.1:0-7418 GCA_036518315.1 Flavisolibacter sp.
GGACGGAACTGGAGTTCCGAAGTAGTGGCACGACCGGTTCTACGTCAAGCAAACATTTTGTAAAAGATGCAAGTGTTTACGAGAAAAGCTTCCTGGAGGGGTTCAGGAAGTTTTATGGCAATATAGAGGATTATTGTATTCTTGGACTGTTGCCATCGTACCTGGAAAGGGGGAACTCATCTTTAGTGTACATGGTCGAACACTTGATAAAGGCAAGTAAAAAGCAGGAAAGTGGGTTCTATCTCCGTGATTTTGAAAAGCTAAACAGTACGCTTCAATTAATTGAATCGTCTCGTCAAAAGACCATTCTAATTGGAGTAACGTACGCGCTACTTGATTTTGGAAGCCTGTACCGAAGTCGGTTGAATAGTACCATTGTTATGGAAACCGGTGGAATGAAAGGGAGGGGAAAAGAGATGACGAAGGTTGAACTGAATGAGTGCCTGAAGCAGTTATTCGGAGTTTCCCACATTCATTCTGAATACGGTATGACCGAGTTGCTGTCGCAAGCTTACGGTATTGATGGGATCATGAGTTGCCCGCCCTGGATGAAGGTGTTTTTGAGAGACGAAACCGATCCTTTCGCTCTATTTACGGGGGGGACGGGCGCCATTAATGTTGTGGACCTGGCTAATTTGTATTCCTGCAGTTTTATTGCCACAGAGGATGTGGGTCGTCTGAAAGCCGAGGGAACCTTTGAGGTTTTGGGGAGGATGGACAATTCGGATGCCAGGGGCTGTAGCCTCTTGGTCGTATAAAATCCTGGCGAAACGGTTACATGGGGAATTTGTAGATTTACTAAGGAGTGAAGGCAACCTGTTGCCAAAACAATCGTATTCACTTCTAATTTACTGGATTTGGACCTGCAAACACTTATAGCCGGCTGCATACGAAATAACCATAGGGATCAAAAGTTCCTTTATGAGAAATATTATGGTTATTGTCTAAAAACCGTGTTCCGGTACATTTATCATTATGACAAGGCGGTGGATGTAGTTAATGATGGTTTCGTGAAAGTGTTCCGCAATTTTGAGAGGTTTCAGTTCAGAGACATAGAAAACCTGGAAATGGTGTTGATGGGATGGATGCGAATGATCATGATTAATACGGCAATCGATCAACTGAGAAAGAATAATTTCTTACCGGAGATCGGGGATATTTCGGAGTCCACATGGGCGCAAGAGGATAAAAGCCAGGGATCTGACCAGGTACTGCTGTATAAAGAATTAGTGAAAGAGATCAAAAAATTACCGCCTTCTTACAGGACGGTTTTTAATCTTTATGTTATCGATGGACTTACGCACCAGGAGATTGCCAACCTACTTGGTATTTCTGTGGGTACGTCTAAGTCAAATTTATCTAAAGCAAGGGTGATCTTGCAGAAAATAGTAAAAAGTAACGACCAGGAAGTGTCGGGTGTATGCAATATGTAAATGACGATATGGACGAATTGTTCCGCCGGGCTGCAGAAAACTATCCATTGGACACGAGTGGTGCGAACTGGAACAAGGTTTTGGCATTAATGGAGGGTGAGACTGGGGAGAAAACCGTTTCTGAAAAGAAACAAAATAACAACCGCCGTTTCCTTTGGCTACTTCTCCTCTTGCCCCTCGGCCTTGTTTGCAACCATTTATATACTCCAGGCTTTTTGAATAGCAATAGCGAGCCGAGTGCAGGGGAAACAGAGACCAAAGGGGCGATCAAAGGGAGTACTTCAGAAAGCTTAAACTCGGATTCAAAGGTTATTCCGGTGGAGGACCAGGCTAGCGAAGGCCATTCGGTTAAGGAAGGGACTGCCTTGCCGACGAAACAAAATGGCTCACTAAATAAAGACTTAGTTTTTTCAGGTGTCCAGGTGGATAAGGCTAAACATGGCGCAAATGCAGCTCAGTCAAGGAAATCATTTAAGACGAGTTACACTTATCCAGATGGACGAGAGTCTTTTAATCAACTGAAGGGCGAGACAAAAAAAATAGACAAGGATGTGAGTGGGGACGCCGCTTTATATGACAGAGCATATGTTTACAGTATTTCAGACAGAGAGCGTGAGCTAAATCCGAACACCATAGCTGCCGATAGAATTGCAACTTCTCCCTTTGATAGGTCATCCATTGAAGGAAAGATCGTCGACATTAGTGTATTAAAGCCGAAACGCTTTTATGTGGGATTGATGGCAGGGCTGGATGCGACAACAATCAAATTGCAAAAGATCGAGAATGCAGGGTTCAGCTATGGGGTTTTGGCAGGATATGAACTGAACAGAAAATGGAGTATCGAAGCAGGTGCTTATCTTGAAAGGAAGTATTATTATAGCGATGGAAAGTATTTCAATACATCGAAGATCTACATGCCTGCAAACTCGAGGATCAGCGAGGTTTCGGGCAATTGTAAGATGATTGAGGTGCCGATTTCTGCACGTTATGTTTTCAGCTCTCAGAAAGGATCTAAGTGGTTTAGCACACTAGGTTTGTCATCTTATTTTATGACACAGGAAAACTACACTTACGATTATTATTATGGCACCGTAGGACCGGTCTCCCACAAAAAGCAATATACCAACGGCTCGACGAACATTTTTTCGAATATTAGTCTATCTGCCGGCTACATTCGTCCGCTCGGCAATTTCGCTGACTTGAGAATAGAGCCCTATTTCAAAGTCCCCATGTCAGGTTTAGGTGTCGGCAGCTTGCCGCTATTCAGCATGGGCTTACAAGTTGTTATTACCAGGAAGTTTTAGAAGTCAATCTTCATACCTGGTTGCAAGTAAGCAACCCCGGGTGCATTGTTGCGTATTGACTGTATGTACTCACGCTAACGAGGAATACACTCAATTATTCACCCAATCCAGCAACAGCATTGAAAAATTCTCTGTCAAGAACAGTGGACCCTCTCAGGGTATTTAACCTTAGGGCGTCTTACGAACTACCGCTTTTCCCGGTAGACAGGGCCATTCCTCTAGAGGATCCGACCAATGGTCTTTTTAAAAGAAGCTTTGACGTTTTGATATCGGTAATATTTACAGTTTGTTTGTTCAGTTGGCTGCTGCCCATAATTGCTTTCATTATCAGACTGGACTCAAAAGGGCCGGTTTTCTTTTTTCAGAAAAGGCATAAGAGGAATGGAGAGACGTTTACCTGTATTAAGTTTCGCACCATGGTTATTAATGATAGCTGCGATATTTTGGCAGCTGTCGATAATGATCCCAGGATCACAAGGGTCGGAAGATTTTTGCGCAAACATCATTTGGACGAACTGCCGCAGCTATTGAACGTTTTGGCAGGAGATATGTCCATGGTGGGCCCCAGGCCGTACATGATAAAGGATAATGAGAAGTATGAGAATCTTATCAAGCATTACGGAATGAGGGAAAGAGTGAAACCGGGGATTACCGGATTGGCCCAGGTGATTGAATATGTTAATCCAGTTACCAACATTGAATACATGGAGCAAAGAATAAAGAAGGATGTTTATTATGTGTATAACTGGTCCCTTGCGCTCGACGTAAAAATCCTGGGCAGGACCTTATTTAAAATTCTCAGGGGTAAATAGGATACCATGATTTCAACCTTAAGAACAGGGGCTGAACGTTTTTACAATGCAGGATCAATTACCGGTGCGCAGCCCGGAAAGAAGAAGACTAATTTTTTGACAGGCACTTTTGCTGTCTTGACAAGGGCCGAGAGGAAACGTTTCCGTTTTCTGATTGCCCTGGATGTCTTCATCAGTATTGTCGATATCCTATCGCTTGCTCTTTTGCTGTGGATTATCCGCTTCTATTTACAGCCAGGTACGTTTGGCCCGAATTCTTTGTTGCCGACAGGAGTCGCCGAACAAGGTTCTTTTGTTTTGATTGCCGTTTTCTTTATCGTGTTTACGATCAAGAACCTTGCTGCTTTTCTTGTTTCGCGGTCACAGTATGGCTTTGTCGGAAGGGTGGCCGTAAGGATTTCTAAAGACAATCTTGAGAGGTATCAAAGCTCTTCATTCAAGGAATTCATAGAAGTGGATTCGTCAGTGCATTTAAGAAAGATTGCCTACCAGCCTTTTGACTTCTGTCAATACATGATATGTGGAGTTCAACAGATCATCACACAGGGTTCTCTTATACTCTTTACAATCAGCGGAATTCTTTGGTTTAATGCGCGGCTGTTCTTGTTACTGTTGCTTATACTATTGCCACCGGTAGTCGGCGTGTTTTATTATTTAAAGAAACGGCTGACGAGGGCGAAGTGGCATATTAAGAATGGGGCTGAGAAATCGTTTCAGTACCTGATGGATGCACTGAAGGGATATGTCGAAGGAAATATTTATGGAAGGAACAAGTTTTTTCTCAAGCGGTTTGAAGAGCAAAGAAGGAACTTCAGCTATCATTTGTTTGATTCACTGAGCGTCCAAACCTTACCCTCCCGGCTGATCGAGGTGTTTGCGGTGATGGGTTTATTTGTGCTTATTCTTATTGCCAAGTGGTCCGGGGCAGAGGACGGTGAGTCCTTTATTACAATTGGAGCGTTCATGGCAGCAGCGTACAAGATTATCCCAGGGATCGTGAAAATAGTGAACACGACGAGCCAGATAAAGGCGTACGAGTTTTCGTTAGATGAGCTAGCTGATGAACACAGGGAGACATCGACACTGACAAACCATGTTGAAGGAATTGAATCGATAGTGCTTGAGGATATAGAGTTTCGTTACGGAGGCGACAGCCTGATTAGAAAGCTTTCCATTGATATAAAAAAGGGAGATTTTATTGGAGTTACGGGAAGATCGGGTGGAGGTAAGACCAGCCTGCTTAATATCTGCCTTGGCTTTTTGGAACCGTCGGATGGTACCATTTACGTTAATGGAGTTGCGCGCGCGCCTGAATATCTGAAAAACTACTGGCCAAGAATTTCACTTGTAAGACAGCAGTCCTTCTTCATTCATGACTCGATAGCCAGAAATATTATTCTGGAAGAGGAGTGTAGTGACGAGGAAAAATTAGTTGATATACTAGACATTGTTGGTATTGGTGAGTTAGCAGGGCACCATAGTGGGGTCGGAGAGGCTTTGATTACCGAGAACGGTAAGAATATCAGCGGCGGACAACAACAACGCGTTGCTTTGGCAAGAGCAATGTACAAAGACGCGGACCTTGTTATACTGGATGAACCGTTCAATGAGCTGGATGAAAAGTCCGAGCTTTTGTTGCTTTGTTATTTCAAGAAATTGGCGGAAAATGGCAAGATCGTTGTCATGGTGACACATAACCGCAAGGCACTCTCGTTCTGCAATAAAATTGTTAACCTGGATGAGCAATAAGCAAAAGTTGTTCGTTATTCTGAGCCCGGGCTTTGCAGCCTCTGAAGAGGACAGCAGCTGTTTGCCTATGCTACAGGCATTTGTAAGGGCATTATCAAGAGATTCTGCCGATGTTGGTGTAATAGTCTTAAGCTTCCATTATCCTTTTGTGAAAATGACTTATGATTGGTTTGGAGTGTCAGTAACCAGTTTCAATGGCAGGAACAAGGGAGGCATTCAAGGGATCTTGTTGAGGAAGAGCGTTGAGCGTGCACTTGAAAGAATCCACCAAGACTACGAAATTGTTGGTGTATTAAGCTTCTGGCTTGGTGAATCTGCTATGGTTGGGAAGCGATTTTCTGAAAAGAAAGGATTGCGGCACTACTGTTGGATATTAGGGCAGGATGCAAGGATCGGAAACAAATATGTAAAATCACTTTTGATCGAGGGGAAAGAGTTAATTGCATTGTCGGATTCTTTGCAGGAGGAGTTTGAAAGGAATTATGGAATTCGGCCCGAAAAGGTTATTAGTCCTGGAATAGAGATTCGGACAAACTGTAATGGACAAAAGGATATTGATCTGCTTGCTGTAGGTTCCCTGATTCCTCTCAAACGATTTGAATTATTTCTTGAAGCGGTTACCAGAATTAAGAAAGAGTTGCCGGCTATAAAAGCAGTACTGGTAGGTGAGGGTCCCGAATATGACAGGTTGAAAAATATGGCTAACGATTTTGGTTTGAGTGATACGGTAAGTTTCACAGGCGCCGTTGGTCATCATGAAGTATTTGGAATAATGGCAAGGACGAAAGTGCTACTGCATCCTTCGGAGTACGAGGGATATTCGGGTGTATGCCAGGAGGCACTCAGTATCGGCGCACATGTGGTTAGTTTCTGCAGGGCAATGAATGAAGATATCCGGCAATGGCATATTGTACAAACAAAAAAGGAGATGATTGAGAAAGTGGTTGCTATTTTGAAAGATGGATCGACAAAGTCCCAACCGATTGAATTTGCACCGATGACTTGTACAGCGCAGCAAATCATGGATCTTTATAGAAGCAAGGAAACGTTACGTAGGAATACAGAACATTTAGAAATTGACTCATGCGATCTGATACCTAACCTTGTTTAAAAAGTTGCCTAGCTGTTGGACAACGGAAAACAGAGTTAACCAAGAGTTGCCATGACTCTACGATGAAGTTGCTGTTCTGTAACTACTCTGTAACTGCTCGATAACTACTCTATAGCTCCCACAGAGCGAGGTCTAAGGTCAAAGGTCTATGGCATACGGCCCGTTGTTCCGCTTTGGAGTTCCCGGTTCAAGATTAGTGTGCTTAAGATGCCAGGGCCTTTACTATTTTTTTGAAGGGGATGACACTTAGTGGCTGATATCTCCATGCCTGAACGAATTCCCTGATTGCTTTGATACGCTCTTTTTTCAAGAGACAGAGTTCTCCGTGATTGATATGAGATTTCAAAAGGGCGCTATTGGACACTGCGCGTGGCAGATCCTTTTTATAGTATTTGATTAGGTCAATCCCATGGTTGTGCTGCTTGCCGCGGTTTAATACACTGTGATTGGAAATGTGTACACGGCGGTATAACAGAGGTTCATAAAGAATAGCGCCCTTGAAATTCTTTGCGAGAGCTAAAATGAACTGGACGTCGCCGAACTCTGTTTTGCAGGGATAAGGAACGTTATTGAGAGTTTGGCGGCGAAATAATAATGACGGGGTTGCGGCGACAACCTTCGATTCAAAAAATGGGATGAATAAGTCTCCATCGCTGGTTCCGCTTCTTTGTTTATAATAAAAGACGGTTGGCACACCGCGTGTTTTGAATTCGTAACCACCAGTAAGCGTGAAGGCAACGTGATTGTTTTTAAGAAGATATTTTACCTGTTTCTGCAATTTGGTTGGTGCCCAAAGGTCGTCCGAGTCCATAAAGCCGATGAAGTCGCCTTTGGCTTTGTCAAGGCCTATCTTTCGCGCGTGTTCCATACCTACGTGGCTATTGTAGTAATAAGTAACACGTTCGTCATTGATTTGATTGACTAGTTGACGGGTGTTGTCATCGGAGCCGTCGTCTACAATTATCAGTTCCCATGAACAATAGGTCTGTTTTTGGATGCTCTTGATAGT
>DATDNL010000148.1:0-6808 GCA_036518315.1 Flavisolibacter sp.
TGCGGCTTTCCCTGATAGCATTTTCTGCGATCTCGACAGGGTTCTTATTTTCCAGTTCAATGTGGACGTCGACGCCGATTTGTTCACCTAGGACACGCAGCTGCTCCATAGCCGCAGGACGGTAAACGTCTCCAGCCACCAGCATGGGCGAAAGCTTTTGTTTTTTGAGGAAGTTAGCCAGTTTCGCACTGAAGGTGGTCTTACCCGAGCCTTGCAAACCGGCTACCAGGATGACTGCAGGAGCACCCTTGGCATTGAAAGGAGCGGCTTCACCGCCCATCAACTTCACCAGCTCGTCCTTTACGATCTTCACCATTAACTGGCTTGGACTGATAGCGGTAATAACCTTTTCGCCCAGTGCCTGGTCTTTTATAGTGTCAGTAAACTCTTTGGCTATTTTATAGTTCACGTCGGCATCCACCAATGCACGGCGTATTTCCTTTACAGTTGCAGCAATATTTAACTCGGTAATGCGGCCTTCACCTTTAAGATTTTTAAACGCGCCTTCTAACCGGTCTTGTAAACTCTCGAACATAATTCACAAATTCTTTGACTACTTAAAATGAATTAGAGTGAACAAAGGTCGTTCACTCTAAATAAATTATGCGCAAAAATAAAGGAGGATGATGGACGAAACGCCTAGGAACCTAAATAACTACGCAACAGGTGGCATTTTTGTTGAGTTCTTAACTTAGTTATGGCCTTATCCTTTATCTGGCGAACGCGCTCCCTGGTGAGATTGAATCTTTCTCCAATGTCTTCCAGGCTCAAAGGATGGTCTACACCAATACCGAAGAAATAACACAGCACCTCTTTTTGACGTTCGGTGAGCGTTTGCAGTGATCTTTCGATCTCCAGCTTCAGGGAGTCGTGGTGATCCAACTGGAGGTCGGTCTTATCGGCATTTGGATTTTCGAGCACATCCAGAAGAGTGCCTTCTTCTCCTTCCGACAACGGCGTGTCCATACTTACGTGGCGGGCATTGATTCCAAGTGAAGAGGTGACTTCATCGAGGTCCATGTTAAGCATTTCTGCCAGTTCCTCGGCTGAAGGTTCTCTTTCAAATTCCTGCTCCAATTGACTGAATGCTTTTTGAATCCGGTTGGTAAGTCCCACCTTGTTCAAAGGCAATCGTACAATTCTTGCTTGTTCTGCCAGTGCCTGCAGGATGGATTGACGAATCCACCACACGGCGTAGGAGATGAATTTGAAGCCCTTGGTTTCATCAAAGCGTTGAGCTGCTTTAATGAGGCCTAAGTTTCCTTCATTAATTAAATCTGGTAAAGAAAGTCCCTGGTTTTGATATTGTTTAGCGACAGATACAACAAAGCGAAGATTGGCCTTGGTTAATCGATCCAATGCTCGTTGATCTCCTTCCTTAATTAATCTGGCTAAACGGACTTCTTCTTCTGGGGTAATTAGCTCGACTTTCCCTATTTCCTGGAGGTACTTTTCGAGACTTTGAGACTCACGATTAGTGATAGACTTCGTGATCTTGAGTTGACGCATACTCATAGGACGATTGGTTTTTATTGATGGTTATTTTACAAGATTTGGCTTTGTTAGTTTTGGATTATCTCCAAAATATCCATCACAGTTTCGGTTGCTCACCTTCAGTTTTTCAACTGAATTGTCTACCAAATTAGCGAAAGGCTGTATATGAACAAAAATTTTTCGGGGAAATTTTAAAAGAAACCCGTTATTCGCTTCAAAATAGCCGTTCAAGAGGCAAAAAAATGTTTTGAGGCTTCAAATATTTTTCTATTATTGCAGCCCTTGATAAGATTAACGGAGTAAGATGAGTAAAAAACAACTGTATACGCTGGAATATCCTGTGAGGTGTTCACCAACCATTTTATTTGACTTCCTTTCGAACCCTTCCGGCCTCCAGGAATGGTTTGCCGATAAGGTAGATGAAAGAGATGGCGTTTACAGTTTTTCGTGGAATGGCTCGGAAGACACGGCTGAAGTTTTAGACCAGGAAGAAGAAAAGTTCATTCGTTTTCATTGGAGCCACGCTCCCAAAGAGGAATATTTCGAATTCGCTATCGAAAAGTCGGAGGTCACTAACCAGACGATCCTTGTCATCAAAGATTTTGCTGAGAAGAAAGAGATAAAAGACCAAAGACTGCTTTGGGACCACCAGGTGAAGGATCTTTTCCACCGCTTAGGAAACTAATCCGCACACGGACAGAAAGAGTTTCCATTTCCCAAATAGAACAGAAGGTGTTGTTTGCCACTCTGATAAGGGGTGCTTGTAAGCTATCTTGATAAAGTCAAGTCCCTTACATGCTGCGTCAAATTCGTCTTGTTCAAAGGACCCAATCTTCCTGTAGTCAGATTCCTGCAAATGGTGCACCCACTCGTCGTCTTTGATAGCGATGTAATAATCTTTCAAAGCGGTATACGAATCCACAATATTTTTTTCGCACTGTTGCTTTGATTCTTTTGCCAGGTGCAAGGTGCAGCTAAAGAAGTTGCCCCACCAGAACATAGTTCGAATAAAGAAAAAACTATTGTGGGTTGAATGTCTTGGGTAATCCAGGATAAGGTAGGGAAGACCGAGATAGTTTTCACCTTTTGATATTTTAGGAGGAATATTGAAGATGCCGCTCTTATTGATGGAGCTATACTTTTCAACCAGCGTTGTTTGTTTTTCCTGCACTTCTTCCAGTAAGGTCTTCATCTTTTCTAATACCCTATTCTTCGTTAAAATGATATCGGCGTTTTGCATCAATTCCGTCTCAGCGCTTGAAAGGTGTATTTTTGAAACTTCCATAACTAAAATTATTAAAGGCGGCGGTGGTTAAAAAATTAGACATATTGGTATTCAAGGCCTTCATTGGGCCTTTCATTGCTACTTTTTTTATTACTGTGCTGGTTTTGTTGATGCAATTCTTTTGGTTGTGGGTAGATGATTTTGTAGGAAAAGGTATCAGTACGAGCGTTCTGTTTGAATTCATTTGGTACCAGAGTGCAGTACTTGTGCCACTGGCCTTACCTCTTGCCATCCTGCTTTCTTCCATCATGACTTTCGGCAACATGGGTGAAAGCTATGAACTCGTTGCCATTAGAGCCGCTGGAATTTCGCTGTTGCGGTTTATGAGGCCTTTACTTTTTGTTACAATCCTTATCTCCGGAATTGCTTTTGCCTTTTCAAACAATATCATTCCCGTTGCTACACTTAAGTCGAGAACCCTGTTATATGATATCGTAAGATCTAACCCGTCCTTCGATTTGAAAGAAGGTGTGTTTTATGATCGCATACCCAACTTTGCTATTAAGATCGGTAAGAAGGAGCAGGACAGCCTGATTAAGGATGTCATAATTTACGAGCAAAACAATGGAGCGCCACAGGACAATTTTATCGTGGCATCCAATGGAGTAATGCGAGCTACAGAAAACAGGAGATTTATCGAGTTCGTTCTGTTCAATGGATGGCGTTACGAGGAGAGGGGAACGCCTCCTTCAACTGAATACATCAGGCTTGGATTCAAAGAATATAAGCGAATGTTCGACATCAGTTCTTTGGGATTGCAACAGCGGACTTCGGACAGCGTGAACAAGAACAATGCGCGCATGTTAAGTATTCGCCAGTTGTCGGTTGCCATTGATTCTATGCGTAGAGACAGGGCGAACTATGGACGGAAAGTAAGAAATGACGTTTTTGGTCAATTCGCATTTAGCAAGTTCATGGACAGTACCTGGACATCGAAGCGGCCCAAAACCGCCGGGATTAAAAGCTTTGGCCAAACCATCCCCGATAGCATCAGGAGTCTCATAAGGGAAAGGACTTTGGCCAAATTGACTAACGCATCTGCAAACGCACAAATGGCTGCGGACCAGGATGTGCCCCAGAAAAAGTCTCTGTGGAGTTATGAGGTAGAATGGCACAAGAAACTAATGCTTTCCTTCTCTTGCGTCGTACTGTTTCTAATAGGCGCACCCCTTGGTTCTATCATACGGAAAGGTGGCCTTGGCAGTCCCCTGATTTTTGCCATTGTGTTCTTTATGCTTTTCTACTTCAGCAGTACCAGCGGCGAGAAAGCAGCAAGGGAAGGTTCGTTGCCACCCTATATTGGGATGTGGCTCTCTACCTTTGTGTTACTACCTATTGGTTTGTTTCTTACCTATAAGGCCATGCGGGATTCGCAGCTATTCAACAAGGAATATTATTTCCGGTTTGCCAGGAACGTTAGGTCTTTCTTTGGAAGGTTCAGAAAGTAGTATTTCCTACATTTGAAAGAAAAATTATGGCCCCCCTTACATCAAGAAGAGACTTTCTTATCAATAGTAGTAAGACAGGCCTGGGCCTGTATATTGGATCCTCTCTTTTATCCTCCTATTCTACTGCCAGGGTGTTAAGCGATAAAGATGACACCGGCTTTCAGCAAACACCACTTCCATACGCATACGACGCTTTGACTGAAGCCATCGATGCGATGACAATGGAGATTCACTACACTAAACACGCTGCTGCCTACGCCAGTAATCTGCAGGCGGCTGCTAAGAAAGAGAATATCGACACCAGCAAGCCTCTTGAAGACGTCTTGAGAAATGTTTCAAAATACTCCACAACAGTGCGCAACAATGGTGGCGGGCATTACAACCATGAATTGTTTTGGAAGTCCATGACACCAAAGGCAGACCAGAAGCCATCCGGTAAATTGGCGGCAGCCATTGACCAGGGATTTGGCTCTTTTGATGCATTCAAGACGCAATTTTCAGATGCAGGTAAGAACCGCTTCGGAAGTGGATGGGCCTGGCTCATTGTCGATGCCGACAAGAAACTGAGAATTGGGTCTACTCCTAACCAGGATAATCCGCTGATGGATATTTCAGATATAAAGGGTTTCCCTTTATTGGGCCTTGATGTGTGGGAACACGCCTATTATCTACGCTATCAAAATAAAAGACCCGATTACATTGCCAACTGGTGGAAGGTGGTCAATTGGAAGTTTATCGAGGATAGGTTCCAGGCAGCGGGGGCGTAGGGGCCGGCACAGCAACTAAAAGAAGACAATCCCTAATGGAAGAGGTAGGTCCACTAACAGGATTTATCTCAGTTTTCACGAAAGAAGGTTAGTTTATTGAAACACTTCCTCTCGGTTCACGCTCTTCTTTATTCACCACTCACCATTCACGATTCACCATTTCACCATTCACCCTTCTTATCTTGCGGCAAATTTTGCTTGTGGATTCAAAGATGAATGAGAGGGGCAAGAGTAATATAAAGCTACAAAGATGGATAGCGATTGCTTCAGCAACTTTGTTGATAGCCAAGTTCGCTGCCTATTATCTCACAAGATCTGTTTCTATTCTTACTGATGCACTCGAAAGCATTGTAAATGTTGTTGCTGGTTTCATTGGCTTATACAGCCTCTATGTATCCGCAAAACCAAAAGATATGGATCACCCCTACGGCCATGGGAAGGCGGAGTTTATTTCGGCCGCCGTTGAGGGTACATTGGTTTTGGCTGCCGGACTTCTCATTATTTACAACGCGGTAAAAAATTTGATCTACCCCGTCGAGATCCACAAGTTAGACGTGGGTATTTATCTTGTTGCCGGCACCGCGATCGTCAACTGGATATTGGGTGCAATAGCAATAGCACAAGGAAAAAAGAACAATTCCCTGGCCTTGCAGGCAAGCGGCAAACATTTACACTCGGATACGTATTCAACCGCAGGCATTATTGTGGGATTGATATTTATAACGCTCACCCACAAGGTTTGGATTGATGGGGCAGTTGCGATCGCCTTCGGAACATTCATTATTTATACCGGCTACAAGATTATACGAGCCTCGTTGGCAGGTATAATGGACGAAGCGGATATGGAGCTACTGGAGAAAATGGTCGACGTGACCGAAAAGAACCGGAAGGAGAATTGGATCGATATTCATAACCTCCGGGTGATCAAGTACGGTCACGTGTTGCACATAGACTGCCACCTCACGGTGCCCTGGTACTTAAATATCAACCAGGCCCACGGGGAAATAGACGTATTGATAGGCCTTATTCAAAAGAAATTCGGTGAATCATTGGAAGTCTTCGTTCACTGTGATGGTTGCTTATACAGCCAATGCCCCATCTGCATCAAAAGCGATTGTCCCGTGAGGCAGCACAGTTTTAAACAACGAGTTGACTGGGACCTTGACAATGCCCTTCAGAACGAAAAGCACAGTTTAAAGGACACCCAGGATGGGTAGGCGCCTTACTATGGAGACGTCTTAGTTTTGATTGTTATTTATTGATTATTAATTATTTAGCTGCTATGAGCGGGAGGACTCCAACACTGGCGAACTACGCAACGCCGAACAGCAACTGGACCGCCAAACCAAAACATTCTTCTTAATAATCAATGAATTAATAATTAATAATCGCCGGTTCCCCTAAGTATTCCCTAAGGATGGTATTGGGATAACATAAGGATAGTAATAAGATACAATAAGAATAGTAATAGCACGCCACGACCACACCCCGACGAAAGTCTGACCATCCTTCGACCAACCCTCGACCAAACTTACGGGTCAATTTTAATTTACATGGGGTGAAAACTCGATAGGCTGCGAGTGGAGAATTGGATTGACAAGATAGAGTTCACTTTTAAAAAAAGCAATGATCTTGTGCTTTTTAGCGGAATAAATCATTCCGGCAAAACCAAGGCAATTCGATGCTTTTTGTTCAAGCCATCCGGGGTAGGCTACAATAGGTGTAGGAAAATCAATCCCAAAAATTCTGTCTTCTTCCCCCTACATCCTGGGTTAGACGTTTGATAAACCTCAACTTTTAATTGACGGGAAAAA
>DATDNL010000149.1:0-3075 GCA_036518315.1 Flavisolibacter sp.
ACGCATCTGATTTGGGCTATTTATATTCCAGCCATTCGGCGTCGCATCTCCAACGATCCAGAGCTTTGTATATGGAGGGGTTACTGACACAGTAACCGATACCGTCAGATTGAGCAGATCCACGGAAACAGTGAAGGTACCTGCTGCGCTAACCGTAAATTTATCGTCGGGATCGGAGTTGCTGGTGCGATAAAATAAGGAAGTGTTGCTTGTTCCTTTATTGTAGGATGGTAAGAACTGGTTGAGAGTCGTAATAAACTTGAAGTCGCCGGGTTTCAAATTACCCGTCCACACGAATTTGCCCGGCTGACCGACTAAAGGACTCATAACGGTCGGTGAGCCAGCGTTCCAACCATTGGGAGTTGCATCGCCAATCAAATAGAGTGTTGAAGTAACTGGTTGATATGGTGTTACTTTAAATGAGATTGTGTTTGAGGTCTCCCCTGGTGCAAGATTATCGGCCACCGTAGATACGACCCTCGCTTCGAAAGCAGCCTGTGTGCCTGGCGTTACGTTCCAATGTGAAAGCAGGCTGTCATTAAGCGCTTTTACCGTATATTTTTGCGACAACACGGCGTTGCCCAAGCTAATATTCATCGGGTTTCCAAAATTTGAGCCCTGTTTATCGATCTGCAGCTTGTACGATATCGCTGCATTCGTTCCTTTGTTTGTTCCACTGGTCCACGAAAACGTTAGCGCATCTGAGGCATCGTTGCTTTGTTTTAAGGCTATTGATGTTTTGTCGAGTGATAGAGCTAATGGAGTATCTCCCTTGTTGAATTCACCATCGTTTGGTTTCTTACACGAGGCAATGACTACAATCGCACTCAACAGGAGCAGAGACGTATGAAGCCAACTTCTTTTACTATTTTTCATTTCAGTTTGTTTGGCAGTTTGAGATTAGTAACCTGGGTTTTGAGAAAGATTCGGATTTGCCTGGATCTCTTTAATCGGAATTGGCAATAATAAATGTTTAGATGTTGCATTTACTTTACCAATTGAATGAAGGAAATCAAGAGCATACTGGCCGTTATTAATCCTGGTGATATCGAACCACCAATGTCCTTCGAAAGCAAGTTCCATTCTTCTTTCATGTAAAATCTTATCTCTGAGAGCAGATTGGGAAAGACCGGTGAGATCAGGCAGGCCAGCTCTGGCCCTCACTTTGTTAATTGTCGCATTGGCATTGGTGGAAGGAGTTTGTGCCTCGGAGGTTTTTCCTAATTCATTCAATGCTTCCGCCCACGTTAGCAAAACGTCGGCATACCGCAATACAGGAAAGTTGGCCGGGTTAGTGTCGTAGTCAGGGGAAATTGATTTTGGCACCAGGAACTTTCTCACGTTATATCCTGTATTCGAATAAGAACTCTTGTAGTCTTTTCCATCGAACTGTGGACCACCCTGGTAAAGAATCGTCTTGTCTTTCCGTTTGTCGCCTGCTTCATAGCTGCTTACAAACTCTTGCGTAGGTTGATCCCATCCATAGCCGCCTCCAACAAAATCGGAATTGCGCGGACCGGTAAAGGTGCTCACCCATGAAGCCTGATTTTCGTTTGCCCAAAAGCTATAGCTTGTTTTTCCTATAAATTGTACTTCAAACAAAGATTCGGGAGAATTTTTCGTAAGGGGATTGAAATTATCGCTGTAATCTGTGTTTAAAGAATAGCCCATGGTGCTTAATTGTTGACACAGGTCAGCTACTTTTTGATAATTTCCAAGAGTAAGGTAAACCTTAGCCAGCATGCCCATTGCTGCACCCTTTGTTGCTCTTCCAATATCAGCACTTGCTAACTCCTGTTTCCTTGGAAGGAGATTAATAGCCTCAGTGAAATCCTGGACGATCTGGTCATAAACCTGGGCTTTGGGAGTCCTCGACGGCTGGAGATCATCGCCTGCATATTGAGGTTTGGTAAGCAAAGGCACGTCGCCAAATAATCGAACCAGGATGAAATAATAGTGGGCGCGCAAAAACCTGGCTTCACCCAAAATGCGGTTCTTTAGTGCCTGGTCGATGTTCATACCGGGTACATTTTCGAGAACAAGATTGCAACGTAGAATACCAGGGGCCGGGCCTCTCCAAATATCTAAAGCCGCGGCATTGTCCGTCGCTGTAACGAAGTTGGATATATCCTGGGTTTCAATACCATCTGTACCACCGCCGGCGCCAACGATGCTATTACCCGCCCAAATATCCGTTGTCCACAAGCGGAGATTGTACAACTTTGGCCATTGCAAGGGCTGGTAGGCTCCGTTGATGGCATTGATTGCGTCATCCTTTGTTTTCCAGAAATTAGAAGTATTGATAGAATCCAGCGGGGCTTTATCCAGATATTTTTTACAGCTCGTAAAAAATACCAGTGTGAGAAATAGTACAGTATATTTTGAAAGTTTCATTGCAAACATTTTTTTCGTTAGAAGTTTAGATTAAGGCCTGCGCTGATAGTCCTGGTGACAGGATAAACGCTCAGATCAACTCCATTTACACCAACTTCAGGATCGAACCCTGTGTAGTTTGTGAACGTGAACAGATTTTGACCGGAGAGATAGATTCGTGCAGAAGATAGCTTTGCTTTTGCAGAAAGGGCTTTGGGAAGGGTATAACCGATGGTTACGTTTTTGATTCTTATGTACGAGCCGTCCTCAATAAACCTGTCGGATACCCTTGTGTTTTTATTAGGATCATTAAATACCGCTCTTGGCATTGTGGTGCTTGTACCCTTGCCTGTCCATCGGTTTAACACGGCAGTGGTTTGATTTTGCGCGACAGCCATACCCTCCTGCCATATCCTATTGGCGTTATAGATTTTATTGTCAGCTACACCCTGAACAAACACGCTAAGGTCAATTCCCTTGTATGTAAAAGTGTTGTTCATTGCGAAGATATAAGAAGGATTTGGGTCGCCCGAATAGGTCCTGTCATTATCATCAATCTTTCCATCATTGTTTAAATCCAGGAAACGAATATCCCCTGCAGAAGTCCGGTTGTTTGGATCAGACCCGGGAACCTGTACGGCATATTTGTCTACTTCGGCTTGTGTTTGAAAAATCCCGTTCGTTACGAAACCATAAAAGGAA
>DATDNL010000150.1:0-5953 GCA_036518315.1 Flavisolibacter sp.
AAAGGGGAATATTTATTTAGCTCCTCCTGACTATCACCTGCTTTTGGATAAAGGGTACATGATAATTGGAAAGGGTGCTCCAGAAAATCGTTGGCGACCTTCCATCAATAATTTATTTCGATCGGCAGCCGCCAGCTACAACTCCCGGGTGATTGGTATCATACTTACGGGCTTGTTGGATGACGGAACGGCCGGAATGTCGACCATAAACAGATCGGGCGGTATTACTATTGTTCAAAACCCGAATGAAGCGGACTATCCTGACATGCCACTTTCCGTGCTTGAGAATATGGACGTGGATTATGTGGAATCGCTTTCCAGGATGGGTGAGTTGCTTTCAGAAATAATCGCAACCACTGATCCCAAGCCGTTTGAGGTACCAACGGACATCATTCTTGAAGTAAGAATGGATAAAAAGGTATCCGCCACGCTTGACGATCTGATGCAGCTTGAAAAATCTGAATTTAATTGCCCGGATTGTGGTGGCGGTTTATGGATCACACAAAAGGACCACCCCACCCATTTCCGTTGTCACGTTGGACACTCCTTTACCGAAAAAGAACTAATGTTACGCCAGGCAGAGGTAATGGAAAATACATTTTGGGCAGCTTTACGACTAATGGAGGAGCGGAGAACTTTGCTGTTGAGGCTGGCAAGAAGGGACGAACAACGGGGTTACAGTTCAACTGCACACCTGCATTCGGAAAAGGCAAAAGATATTGAACAGCATATTGAAAACTTGAAAAAGATATTGTTTTCAGCTTCTACCTCTGACTAAACTATAGTTATAGCGGGCTTTCGCTCTTATGACTCAGTAATGAATGATATCCTCTTCAGCGGTCCCTTTTGTTTTTACACGACTTAATCAGTGCGACATTCAGTTAATGATCTAACTTTAATAAAACTCACTTCCGTGGCCAATGAACTGAAACAAGGAGCCTTTGTTATCAGGAAGATCCATTCAGCTTACGTTGTCAGCGTGCTGGAATCTGTTGTTTCGATCAGGCCACTTGAGGGTTCAGAACACATTGCTGCAAACATCATTACAGCAAGCACCATGCAAATGGTAGGTAACTCCAAATTACTAATTTATAGACCAGAAGACCCCTGTGAGTTTCTAATAGAATACTATAGATCGCTGGGTTGGATCATAGAAATTGCCGATTGATTGTCAGGTTAATTCTACACAGCTTCCAATATAACCTATGAACGTGCCGTCAATAGAATAATTCGGGTTGCCTTTGCTCATTACCGGTACCAATCTGTCTCCTTTTCTTACCGTGTACCGGATAGTAAACTCCCTCTTATTCTGAAAGGCTTGATCCATGAGCTTCCGAACTTTCTTCTCATCAGTAGGTTCCATGTCTTCCACCCAATCCTTGCCGATAGCTTCTTCCAATGTCATTACGCGGAATTCCAAAAAGGCTTTGTTTACAAACTGAATTCTTTTCTCAATATCTGCCACCCAAACCATTACCGGTGAATTGTCGGCCATATTATGGAACCATGCTTCCTTTTCCGAGATCAAACGTTGTGCATGGCGGTAGGGTGTAATGTCTTCAATGGCCAGGAGTATGAGGTGTTCATTATGCAGTTTGCGCACCAGTCGTCTTGCGTTCAACATCATCACTTTTTCTCCAATAGAAGGAAAACGATGCGTGACTTCAAAGTCTACTACCTGCGAGTTGCGTGGAATAATTTCTTCAAGAAGTTCCCTTAAACGCGATATGTTCCATTGTTTGTTGCCCAGTTCATACAACAGTTTTCCTTCTGTTTCTTCTTCGGTAACCGAAAAGGTTTTGTAAAAACAGCTATTGGCATTTTTAATACGCAGGTTTTTGTCAAGAACTAAAAGGGATTCGCGAATGGTTGTAAAAATGGCTTCGGAATATTCCTGGATTTCCGCCAGTTGTTCATTGCGCATCTGCAATTCCTGGTTAATAGTAATAAGCTCTTCATTGGACGATTCCAATTCCTCTTTTGAGGTTTCCAGTTCTTCATTAATGCTTTGTAGTTCTTCATTACTGGAAACGATTTCTTCATTTACCGATTGAAGTTCTTCGTTGGCCGCCTCTTGCTCCTCGATAATGGTTCGCATGTCTTCGCGGAGACGGGACAGTTCAGATTCAAGTTGTTTCACTCTTTTGTCTTTGGCTTCGTCCGCCAATACTTCCTGCACCGATGTATATTCTTCATCGAATACGACAAGAAAGTTTTTATCGAAACCGTCCGAATTATCTTTTAACGGGATGGCCTCAATTGTTATTTTTTTTGACTTGTTTCCTTTTTCGGTTTCTGTCCAGGCTTTTGATTCAGACTCACCTGATTTTGCGGCTTTATAAACAAGATTTCGCAATTCAAACCCCAACCCAGGTCTTGCCATTTTCAACAGGTTCAAACTTGCCTTTCCGGGTGCCGGTTCCAAAAACAACCCTGTTGATCCCCGGAAGAGAACGATATCAAGCTCCTGTGAAACCACCACGCAGGGCGGAGTGTATTTTTTCAGCAACACCCGGTCGACTAATTTATCCAGATCAAAATCATCGGCTTTCAGTTTGGCGACAGGTAACCTTCTTCCAAAAGTTTGCTCACTTTTGTCTTCGTTGCGAACGGAAAGTTCAAACATGGCCTTGGCTGCAGCATCCTTTTTCTTAGCGTAGATTTTAAAACGCTTATCGACCTGGCTAAATAGATAGCCGGATGAGCCGATGGTTTCCGATTTTCCCAATACAAGATAGCCGTTGTTATTAAGGGCATAGTGAAAGGTGGCGATCACTTTCTTTTGTAGCGTAGGCTCCAGGTAAATAAGAAGATTGCAGCAGCTTACAATATCCAGTCTTGAAAACGGAGGGTCCTTCAGCACATTATGCGTGGCAAAAACGCAAAGGTCGCGGATGCTTTTGACGATGCGGTACTGGCTATCCACTTTTACAAAGAACCTGTTAAGCCTTTTAGGCGAGATTTCTTCTATTTCATCCTTTGAGTAGATGCCCAGCCTTGCTTTGTTAACTGCGGCTTCGCTGAGATCGGTAGCAAAAATCTGGACCGAAGTTGTTGCCGCTTTTTCGCCCAAAACCTCCATCAGGATCATGGCAAGGCTATACGTTTCCTGTCCTGTGGAGCACGCCGGTATCCAAAGACGGATCGGTTCGTCGGTAGATTTCTGTTTGATTAATTTCGGTAGAACATATTTGCGTAGGTATTCGGTTGATTCTGCATCCCTGAAAAAAGAGGTGACATTGATGAGCAGATCCTGATATAATTGTTGAATTTCATTTGCGTGATTTTTCAGGTGCCTGGTATAATCATCAAGCGATTCAATTTTATGAAGAATCATTCGGCGGACGATCCTACGTTTAATGGTATTAATCTTATAGCTACTGAAATCGACACCCGTAAGGCGATGAATTTGTTTTAAAATATTGAGCAGGTTTTCGTCACGATCGTTGATGCTTTCTTCATTTAATTTCAACAACTCCCGCTGGTATAGTTCATGCTGCTGAGAGAGCTTTACCAGTTCTTCTGCCATGCGTTTAATGGAAAGCACAAGGTCTACTGCTTCTTCGGCGATGGCGTTCCTGGCCATACCCTGGAATTGCGCTGAGGAATCCTGCACAAAGCTGATACCCCCTTCCGCTTTAATGGACTTCAGACCAAGGGTGCCATCTGGGGCATTGCCGGATAATAAAATGCCAATGGCCTTTTCCTTATAATTGTTTGCCAGGGAAATAAAAAAATGGTTGATCGGGGAATAGCTGGCAGGTCGCGAAGAGCGGACAGAAAGCAGTAAGACGCCTTTCTCTATTTTCATTTCCCTGTTGGAGGGAATCACATAAACCGTATTGTGCTTTACTTTTAATTTATCTTTGGCTTCGACAACCTTCATTTTAGTACTACGGCCAAGGATAAGCGGCAGCTTACTGTCATGGTCGGGATTAGTATGCTGAATGAAAACATAAGCCATTCCTATATCGTCGGGAATGAAACTTAGGAGCTCAGTGAAAGACTCAATGCCGCCGGCGGAAGCTCCGATTGCAACGATAGGGAAGTCGCTTGATTTTTTTGCCTCCGGACTGTTTACCTCGATACCTTTCATATGATTGTTACAAAAGGGTAGTTAATCGGGCTGAAGGTAAGAACATTTTGTGTGCTGAGTATGGGGCGAGCTCGCTATTGTTCGGGTTTATAAGAAAGGGCAAGCCCGGACAAAAAAATGGCACTTGTTCTCAAGTGTCAATACAATTTTTAAAAGCAAGAGATTCCAAAGGGCACCTTTCGCGATCTTATTCACATCTTCGTGCGGTGAAAAAAAGAGGAAGGTCGAAATGGCAGTGTTAATAAACTTCATTAACTTGTATATGCTGTTGATCTAAATTGCCTTCCGCTACTATCTTGCAATTCGGACCCCTGAAATGTTGCCCCTCAAAGATTTATAACGAACAAAAGCAGAGAAGCTGTGCACGAGCTGAAAACGTCTACCGGTAACGATACTCGCGAATTGACGGGTAGAACTGTGACCATTTTTCTTGAATCTCATTTTGTTACCCTTACCGGCCGCTGGAACTGGGATTTTGTTTCCGATGCCATTTTTTGTAGCAACGTCATGTTTTTTTTGCAGGAGGTAGAGGCTACAAAGGCCATCATCCATCCTGATGATGTCGAAAAGGTAAGAAGACAACTTGAAGAAGACGATATCGGTCACCTCGAGTTCCGGCTTATCACTACCTATGGCGAAGTAAAGTCAATAAGCGGGGATATGCTCAGCGCTGAGTCACGTCCCAGCCCCCTGGAGGACGTTGCAGTTGAGAAGAACGAATTCAATAAGAAACTTGCTTCTCAAAAGCTGGACGAGTTAATCGTTTTAAAAGAGGTGTACGAGAAAACAGCAAGCTTTACGGGTGCGGGCATCTGGTTGTACAATGAAGCGACTAATGAAACATGGTATTCACCGGAGGTGTTCCGCATCCATGGCCTGGCGCCGTTTAGTTTGAATGCTCATTTGAATACTTTCTTACATCTTGTTCATCCCGAAGACAGGGACATTGTTGAAGAGTACACCGTCCGATCCTTTAAGGAAAAAACTCCTCTGCATATTGAATACCGCATTCAAACGGTAGTTGGCGAGAAACACATTCAGCATATTTCGCAATGGATATTCTCAGAAAAGGGAGAGTCCATTTTAAGCGGAATGTTAAAGGATATTACAGAAGAAAAGAAGAAAGATAGAGAGGTTGAAGAGTTGGAGCGGCAAAGCAATTTCTTAAAACAGCAGCTGCTGTTTGATGAGCAACAACGAAACATCGCTCACTGGAGCATCAACCTGGTTACCCGCAAATTTGATTGCTCCGGCAATTACCCGCGTCTATTCGGCATAAGGGAAAAAGTACTAACAGACTATTCTACCCTTAGCGATTTCATTCATCCTGACGACAGGACTGCCTACAGACTCGCCACGAAAAAAATGCTGCAGCAGCATACGGCGCCCGAAATCAATTTCCGTGTCTACAGGGCCGATGGTAAGCTTCGATATCTCAGCCAGAAAGCAAAACTAGTGAGCGAAGGTGTCGAATTTATGATGATAGGTACTCTTGAAGATGTAACGGCAAGAATAGTGTCGCAGGACAAGATAAAGGAGCTTACCGAAGCAGAAGCAGTAAGAAGCTTTGCGCAGCGTCATTCGGAAGAGATGACCGGGTCCGCAAGGTGGATATGGAACACAACCGATAATAGTATTCAGTGGAGTGAGGGTTTTTACAGCCTGCTTGGACTAAAAACGAAATCCAGTGAAATTACTCATAAGTTTTTTCTTAGCATGGTTCACCCGGAGGATCGGGAGCTTATTAAGAACCAAATGAATTTGCTGCTTCAGCAAAAACAGGAAAGCAGTTTCAACCTTCGCCTACAACTTTTTAGAACAACAAAGTACCTGACAGCTTCCTTCCGTTTGATGAAG
>DATDNL010000151.1:0-8736 GCA_036518315.1 Flavisolibacter sp.
GATGGAAAGGGGCGATTTGGAGGCAATGTATATTGATCATGACTTCTTAAGAGCGCTGGAATACGGGATGCCCCCTACTTCCGGGATAGGAATCGGAATTGACCGTTTATGCATGTTGTTGACGAACCAGGCTTCGATACAAGATGTGTTGTTATTCCCGCAGATGAGGCCAGAAAAGTTTGGTAATGATCCCGAGAGTTCTGAAGATCTAATTATGATCAAGAAATAATAGTGACAAATGTTTTTGAGGAAGCTTGTGATCGTCACAAGCTTTCTTCTTTATGAGGCTACACTTCATCAAGGAAGATGTCTTTCATTAGCTCCTGTTGTGGATTGACGGCATATTTTTGGAGGTCAGTAATACCTTCTTCTTTCAAAACATCTTCATCAATAAAGAAATTGCCGGTGGATTCAGTGGATGCTCTTTTAAGAATATGGTAGGCGGCGTCGGCGACGATTTGCGGGGTGCGACTCATTTGCATTAGGAGGTCGCCCCCCAAGAGATTCTGCACTGCCGCCGTTGCGATGGTTGTTTTTGGCCACAGGGCGTTAGCTGCGATTTTAAATTGTTTCAATTCTTCCGCCAGTCCAAGGACAATCATGCTCATGCCATACTTGGCGATAGTATAGGCAAGGTGTTGCGCGAGCCATTTTGGATTTAAATTGATGGGAGGAGATAGATTAAGGATATGTGCATTGGCAGATTTCTTTAAGTGCGGTATGCAGGTTCTGCACATAAAAAAGGTCCCTCGTATTTCGATATCCATCATCAGGTCGAAACGCTTAGGTTCTGTTTGTTCGGTCGAAGCCAGGTTGATGGCACTGGCATTATTGATCAGGATGTCAATACCACCGAAAGTTTCGACTATTTTGGCGACGGCGGCCTCAATCTGATCCTCGAGGCGTATGTCGCACTGAAGTGGTAAAGCTTGAGCACCTAGTTGCTCTACTTCGGCCGCGGCTGTGTAAATAGTACCCTCTAGCCTGGGATGAACCGCGGTGGTTTTTGCTGCAATTGCGATGTTGGCACCTTCTGTTGCCAGCCGTAATGCGATGGCTTTGCCGATGCCGCGGCTGCCACCTGTAATAAGTACTGTCTTATTTTTAAAAGTCATAAGCAATCACTTTCTTTTGCCGAAAACGATCGATGCTGAGTTGTCTGCAGCAGGACTAATATTCCACTTGTCTTGGTTTCGTTTGCATGATGTCGTCGATTCTGTTGAGCACTTCGCTATTCAGCTTTGGTAACACTTCCAGTGCCTTGAGGTTTTCAGTGAGCTGCTCCTTTTTTGTAGCTCCTAAAATAGCGGTAGTGACATTGGGATTGCTAATGCACCAGGCAATAGACAAAGTTGCGAGGGAGGTGCCTAATTCATTTGCTACCTCGCCTAGTTGCCGGACTTTAGACAGCTTGTCGTCGACCATCCATTGATCTTTTAGCCAACCAAAGCCCTCGAGAGCAAAGCGGCTTCCTTCGGGGATTCCATTATTGTATTTGCCGGTAAGTAGCCCCGAGGCCAATGGGCTCCAGATGGTGGTGCCCATGCCGACCGTCCTAAAGATGTCGAGAAACTCGTATTCCAGTTTATTCCTTTCGAGCAGGTTGTATTGAGGTTGCTCGACTGAAGGGCCGATTAATCCATATTGAGCAGCCGCACGATGTGCTTCCATAATTTCAGCAGCGCTCCATTCACTGGTACCCCAATAAAGAATTTTTCCCTGCTGTAACAGGATGTTCATGGTCCAAACCACTTCTTCGATAGGTACATTCTTATCCGGACGATGACAAAAGTAAATGTCGAGGTAATCTACCTGTAATCTTTGTAATGCTTCATGGCAGGCTTCTGTCAAATGCTTCCTGCTTAGTCCTGTTTGGTTTGGCTTGTTTTCTTTCGCCCGCCAACCAAAGAATGCCTTGCTGCTTAAAACGTAAGAGGTTCGGTCCCAGTTCTTCCTATTAAGTACGCGGCCCATTAACTTTTCGCTCTCTCCGCGTGCATATACTTCTGCGTTGTCAAAGAAGTTTACTCCGTTGTCATAAGCGAGGCCCATTAATTCGTCTGCGATACTGTCGTCAACTTGTTTGTGAAAGGTTACCCAACTGCCATATGATAAGATGCTAAGCTGAAGTCCTGTTTTGCCCATTCTCCGGTATTCCATAATCTAAGGTTAACGGTTATTGAATCGTTGAAGGTATTGAGAATTGAACAAAGAAATATTGACGAGCTGAGGTTGCAGTCCTGTTTTTTTAAAGCATTCGGGTGTTTGTAAGGGAATCTATTGAGGCCGTAAACTATCGGGTACATCGACGAGGCCAGTGACCTGTTTAATATGGATATCAGACAGATCCTGGTGTGAATCCATTCCTTTTCCAAGAAGGACAGTTCCCTGTCTTTTGATCCACACATTCTTGTCCGTATAGAACATTTGGGTGTTCTGGTCCCACCACAGGTCAGGGGAGCGGAGAGAATCTCCTTGCATGTTGTATACTAACACGCTGTCACGTAAATACACCTTGTTGAGGCTCTCATAATACTTTCCATATTTTGAATCGAGGTGGCTGTCGACCCTTCCGAGGCTATCAAAGAAATTGACATGAAGACTTTTTGGGAATTCAACGTAGGTGGTGTCGCTTGAAGAGCGTATCATATAAGGCGCCCATAGTTTTGCTTTCATCATACTGCCCTGGCTGAGATAAGTTTCGATCTGTTTTGCCTCTTCCACCATTGCTTTAGTTCCGGTGACTGCATCGATATCCTTCTGGCTGTTCTCACAGGATAAAAAGAAAAAGCAGCTACAAACGATAGCTGCTGATCTTTTAAATTTATTTGAAGAGGTCTTAGTCATACTTCTTTTTGCCAAACCAAAAGTCGGAAAGATTTAAACCCAAAGAGAAGCGAAACATATTTTCTTTTAAAAGGTTGTTGTCGTTACCTCGCTTTATGTATTCGAAACCAAGATTGAAAACAGTTGCCTGTCCCGGGGCATAGCGACTTTGACGAACCGGTAAGGCAACACCGAAGGATGCACCAAATAAAGGGAGGTCATCTTTTACCTTTATGTAATCTTTCCCGGTAAAAAAGCCAAAGCGATAAGCGACGTAGCTGAAATAATTTGTGCGTGGTCTTGGGTTGATCTGCGCACCGAAGTTGATTTGACGACTGTCCTGAACTGAGTCTGCGTGGCCGTAGAACCTGTATTCACTCCATTTTGAGGTTGAGTAATCCACACCAAAGGTCCAGCCGCTCCGATTTGCATTGGTGTGTTGGTAAATGAAACCGGCGCGATAGGAAGAGGGGTAAATTACTGTCCCTTTCACTCCATTCTGTTCGTATACACTGTCCAGCTTCACTTCTTCACCTGCCGAACCCCTTGTGTAGGTTTGTACTGTTTTGTTTTGAGTAGCATTGAGTGTCTGCTTCCAATTGCCTGAGAGACCCAAGCGCAAGACGCTGGATTGGTCCTTTTTAAGGTTGATCTGGTATTGCAGACCAGCATCAAAAAAGACATTACCAAACGAGGTAAAGGTTGTATGTTCCGAAGGATAATATTGAAGTGAATCGTCTATCGGTTGTTTAAGTAAGCTGGTTTGCTTGTTGCCGAATAAGTATCCAATGTTGGCGCCGACACTCAGGTTCTTGATAGCAAAGCCAGTACCAATGGTAGGTAAATAACTTCCACCCGATCCCCTGTGCTGGGCGTCGATCAGGAGTGTGTTGCCAAAAGAATCTGTCAGGCTATCGACTGCAGCAATACGGTAACCAACGCGGGAAAGAGGACGAAGGCCGAAGGCCATTCCCCAGTTCTTTCGTAATGGAAGGCCCACTTGCAGGTATGAGAAAACCAGGTCGCTGGACGTGAACCTGTTTGGAGTGTTCGGAGCAATTAATGCCCGGTTGCTCAAATTGATACCTACGTCGAGAACTACGCGGCCGGAAGCTAGTTTTTTGGAACGTTGTTCCTGTACCACATAGAATTGAGAAAAGGATGCAGGGTTCGTAAAGTTAACTGAGCTCACATCTGAATACGCTGCGGAGACACCACCCATCCCGCGGGCTGTTGTATTTCCGCTTGGAACTGCATCGCCAAAACCATATCTTGAATAAGGTGAGTTGCTTTGTGCGAAGGATTGAAAAGAAAGTGGAATGAAACAAAGAAGAGAGATTATTTCAACCGAACGAAGCCTCAACTTTTCAAGCATGATTGATTTGGCTGATTGCATAAAGTCCTTTAAAGATTAAATCAGGGTCTGCAAATATCTTACTTTTCAAATGGGGCTGAAATATAGCTATATCCCCCCCGGTTAAAACGGCGTTAAAGTTGCCGAACTTTTCCATGTAGGCTTCAATCATTCCATCTATTTCTTTTGATATACCGAGTACGACGCCAGTCTGTAAGTTGGTCTTTGTATCATACCCGATGAGCGGAACGTTCCAGTCGGCGCTTACAAGGGGAAGGCGGGCGGTGAAATGGTGCATGGCTTTAAAGCGCATTTCCATTCCAGGAGATATTGCTCCTCCAATCAATTCATTTGATTGATTAATAAAATTGTAGGTGATGCAGGAGCCGAGGCCAATAACAAGGTTATTCTTCTTAGGAAACAAGTAAACGCAAGCTGCAGCGATGGCAAGTCGGTCTGCACCAACGGTTTCGGGCTTACCAACCGGTATGCTGAAGGGCAAACGGGACTGATTGCTCAGTTTATGAAATTGTGTCGTGGAAAGTAACAAGTCTTCAATTTGAGCATCGTGGTTTACTACGGAGGACAGAATTGAAGATGTGGGTTTATGCTGCTCAATAATCTGTTGTAAATGATGGAGGGCATCTCCATTCAATACGAAAATCTCTTTCAGTTCACCGTTCTCGAATAAAGCAGTTTTCAGGCGGGTATTTCCAAAATCAAGACATAGAGTTTTAGTCATATAGTTAGTTATATTGACAGTTGTGGCTGAATTCTGAAGGTTCGTTTGAGGTTTTTTTGTCTGGAACATTCAACTGTAATGCTAGGGCTCGAAGTTAAAGCTTGAAAGATTTTTGAAATGGCCATTCTGTTTCACTTTCTTTTTCAGGCGTTCCATTTCAGCAACGAGTGGAATTACTTTGGTTAAATGTCGGCGCAGATATTCCTGGCGCTGCCGTTCCTGCATGAGGCCAAGAAATTCATACTCTTCCTGGAGCGAGAGGCCGATATGGTGGGCAAGGTCGTAACTGTTGAGCTCTTCGTCCTTCTTTTTGAAGTCTTTCTTCACCTTCAGTAGTTTATGCAATTCTTTGATGCTATTAACCACCTTGCGCATCATCTCTGCGTTCCCATGTTCATGGTTGGGCGGGTAATTAACGATCGCACCGCTGTACAATTTGTCGGGTATCTCTTTGATTACTTCCAGTATGCGGAAGACACTGTTGCCTTCTGTTTTGATGTCCATTTCACCATTGTCGTGGACCGTGGTGATCTCGGTGATGGTTACGACAGTACCAAAATCCTGAAGGCGATTTTCGATAATAGTAGGTATGCCGAATGGTTTCTTGTCGGTAAAACATTCATTGACGAGTTGTTTGTAACGCGGCTCGAATATGTGCAGGTTCAGTTTTTCGCCGGGATATACAACTATGCCCAATGGAAATATCGGAATGAAGTTGGTCATGTTTCAGCAACTGCAAATTTGGTGCAATACCGCTAAATTGAGAAGTTATAAGATCGAATGTTTGTTTCCGGCCGTCCGAGCCATTTCCACCACCATAGTACAATGAAGGCATAAATAAAAACACCAAACTGTGCTTCAAGCCCTATGTCGAAGAGGAAACTGAATGCCATCAACGCGTTCAGCGTGAACCAAAAGAAATAATCATTCTTTACCGGCTCAAAAAAAGACAACAGCATAGCTGCCGTAAACAACAAGAGACCGATCCAACCTGCAAAGCCGGCATACATAAGGGGTTCACTGCTAGGGAAAAGCTTTTCCTCTTCATTCATTGCCGGAACATTCGCGTCGTACCATTCATATGTTTTATCAACAACGTCACCTCCCACGCCGAAGGGATGTTGTTGCAGAACGTTCCATCCAGCTTTTAAAGACAATATGCGTTTGCCGTCATTAGAGCCGGGTACGTATTTGTTCTCTTTTGCATTTGAGAGGTCGTACCGGTTATAGCGAAGGCGGTTTTGAAAACTAGGGAATAGAAACCAGGCTGCGACCGGTAAGCCGACGATAAGAATTGACAAGCCGATCACCCACTTTAGTTGCTTCGACTTCAGAGTGAGGTACACGATAACAAATAACACGAAAATGTAGAAGGCTATCAGCCCGGTCCTTGCCGAGAGAACATGCAAAAAAGCTATAAAAAAAACGAGCAGTATTGCCCCGAGTAAGCGCCTCGTTTTGGAAACATCTTGCTTCATCAACAATACCAGGCAAACAATGGCTAATGCCACGAGAAGGCTAAACCTGACATGGTCATTTTCCAGGGGAGTCGGAATGAGCTTTGCCTTCAGGTATTGCTCATGGAAAAGATGAATGTTTTGAAAGTATTGCCATAGACTCCAGCAAGAGCCAACAAACACAAAAGCCAGGAACGTATAGGCGATCCATCTCCATTGCCTTGGCGACAATTGCCACTTGCCGGCAAATGCAAGTGGGAATAGAAGGAGTGGAAGCTTGATCCGTACAAATCGCACCCACATAGTTTTGTCTTCTGTCCAAAACCAGGTCGCAAAGGGAATGAAGAAAAGGAGACTTATGCCTACTAGAAATGGGTTAGTTATGAAAGAATGCAGTTGTTCCAAAAATTCTTTGTGAAAGCAGGTTAGAAATAAGAACAGGATGAAGCTAACAGAAAGAAGAAACCGCGAGGTGAATAAAGACACCAGCATGAGTATCATAGAAAGGAAAATGAATTCCTTTCTTGAAGCCTTGTCTATGCTAATACCCATATTTTTGTAAACGTACAACATCTGAGATTCATGTGGCAGCAATTACTCGCGCAGACGCAGGCTGGTGATACAAAAGCTTTGGCAAGGGCTATTTCGCTCGTTGAAAATGAACAAAACGGTTATGATGAATTGCTGTCTCAAGTGCCTTCCAATCATCACACAAAGATCATCGGCATCACAGGTCCGCCGGGGGCAGGCAAAAGCACCCTTGTAGACGGCTTGATTGGCGAATTGGTGAGGAACGGAAAGAAAGTGGCAGTGCTTTGTGTTGACCCCTCATCTCCATTCAATTTGGGAGCAGTCTTGGGTGACCGAATTCGCATGAACCAGTGGTACACCCATCCCAATGTATTTATTCGTTCGTTGGCGTCAAGGGGTTCTATGGGCGGTCTTCATCCTAAGATCATTGAGATTACCGAACTGGTGAAAGCTGCTAATTATGATTACATTATTTTAGAAACTGTGGGGGTTGGGCAGAGTGAAATTGAAATAGCAGGATTGGCTGATGCCACTGTTGTTGTCGTTGTTCCCGAATCGGGAGATGAAATACAGACCATGAAGGCAGGACTTATGGAAATTGCAGATGTCTTTGTAGTCAACAAGAGTGATCGTCCTGATGCCGACGCCTTTGTCAGGAACCTGAGAATGATGCTGGCGCCCGCCTTTGCGGTTCACGAAGACGAAGTGCAGATCATTAAGACGGTAGCCAGTGAAGGAAAGGGCCTGGAGGAATTGAGCAATGCGATAGAGAAACACCTGCAACACCAAAGTAAAAACGATAAACATTATTGGTTATTGGCAGAAAAGGTGTGGAAGATCATTGAAACCCAACGAATGAAAGGTGTTTCGAAAAAGGAGATTGCCAGTAAGATCAAAGCGTCTGACCATTCCTCCTTTAATTTGTACCGGTTTGCTAAGACATTCTATTAAACTAACATTGGAAAACTAATCTTTCTTTTGAACTGTTCACTGATCATCTCAACGTATAACTGGCCAAAGGCATTATCCCTGTGTTTGCAGAGTGTGATGCTGCAGATACAAAAGCCGACCGAAATTATTATTGCAGATGATGGTTCGAAGGAAGAAACAAAGGCTTTAGTTAAAGAATACCAGGGCAAATCACGCGTTCCTATCAAACATATTTGGCATCCAGATGAAGGCTTCCGACTGGCTTCTATAAGGAATAAAGCCATTGCTGCTGCAACTACCGACTACATCGTGCAGGTGGATGGTGATCTTATTTTACATCCTTATTTTGTTGCGGATCACCTCACTATGAAAAAGGAAGGTTATTTTGTCGCAGGCAGTCGCGTAATGCTTTCCAAACGATCCACCAGTAATCTGTTAGCACAAAATTCGATTAACCTAAGAAAGTATGCTCAACCTAGTTTGGATATGAATGGAATAAGGAGTGGTTTGTTAAGAAGATACCTGGCTAAACGCTACAAGGCTAAGGGCAAGCATACGTTTTATGTAAAGGGCTGCAACATGGCATTCTTCAAGTCGGATCTGCTGAAAGTGAATGGTTATAACGAATCATTCACCGGCTGGGGAAGCGAGGACCGCGAGCTGGCTATTCGTTTGATCAATGCGGCGGTAAAGAAGCATTTTTTAAAAAACGGGGGCATCTGTTATCACCTGAATCATCCTTCCCCTTCCAGGGAAAAAGAGCTGAGAAACGAGGAACAAATGAAAGAGGCCATTGCTTCCAGGTCTGTTTGGGCAGACGATGGACTCAATAAATATTTGCATTCATGAGAGAGGAAAAACTACCGAGGCTTGACGACTGGCATGTGAAAAGCAAG
>DATDNL010000152.1:0-3219 GCA_036518315.1 Flavisolibacter sp.
TGCTAAAAAGCAAATGAAAGATGGTGGTGGTCTATTCACTTTCGAACTGAAGGAAGGATTCGAAGGTGGCCGCAAGTTTCTTGACCGCCTGCAAATACTTTCTCTAACAGCTAACCTTGGTGACACGAAGAGCATCGCTTCGCATCCGGCAAGTACTACTCACGCAAAACTTAGCAACGACGAAAGACTGGCTGTCGGTATCACGCCCGGGATGATACGTATATCTGTAGGCCTCGAAAACAGGGATGATATCTTGAATGACATCTTGCAGGCTTTGAAGTAGCAAAGTGAATAGACGGGTAAACTGGGTTTGTAGATAGATCTTGCTGAAAAAACCTGCCCGACTAATCGGGCGTTACACTCCATAAAAATTCATTGCCCTTTACTAATAGAAATGCCAAAGCAACAGAATCACCCGAGACTATCTTTTTGGGAAACCTCATGTCGATACGATCAATGAAAGACTTTGCCATTGTTTGTCCAGGGTTGAATTTTGGGCTTTCCCATCCGCTACTTTTCCCGTGTCCCCCCGCATTACAGGAAAACAATCCATATCAAGTTAGTGCTGCAACAATTACTACCAGTATTTGACGCATAGTTTTGGTTCTAAATCTTTTGTTAGCTACGCCGGTTGTAGGAATTCTCCAATTGTCAAACCGCGGCTTGTATGCTGGATTAAATGTTCCAGTTACTAAGAAATTCAAAACATGACGCCGAGAAAAATAAAGGAATCGCAATTAAATAAATATACAAAACGTCCTTTAAACCGGTTCTGTCTATTTTGAACTTAAAAAGCTGTCGGCTCTTATTCAGGTTATATGTTTCAATACCCAGGGTAACCCCGGAGCCAATCGTTAATGAATAGGGTATAAATTGTAAAATAAGTACAATGAAGTAATACAAAGCCGATTTGATATTCCTGAACCTGCTTTGGTGCGCGCCGTCAACAGAAACGAGTCCGCCAATCCAGCCCTGGTATGCTGAAGTAAAGAATGGGAAAATTACTCCGAGTCCCATAAATGTCTGAGGTATTGCGCTAATAAACAGGTTACCGCAAAAATCAATGACTGCCGCTTTAAAGCGATTGCCTCTATTATAGTTTATTGACGCATTATCATTAGCCGTGGCATTGCCAACTATCTTGTCGCGGTAGGACAAAGCAAATTCATTTCCAGAATGTACCATAATTATCCCCGTCAAAGAGGTAAAACAATAAATACTGAAAATCGTAAGAATCCATTTTTTGCAATGTCCTATTGCCAATAAAATAGGTTTAGAAAGATTCGCCATGAATAAGGTTTTACTCGCTCAACAGCTACCCACTTTGCAAAGGTTGGGCAATAATCGTTTGCCTGAATAGATATGCACAATTTTAGATTTCTGGCAGTCAATTAGGCTTAGCCTTTCCCGTAGTGGAACTGGCAAAGTTTCTCGAACAAACACCTCGCGTGTTCCAGTTCCCTCGCAACTTTCCCAAGTACTACTATGCAATCTGCCACGAATTTTCCCCTTTTGCTTTCTTACTAGAAATAAGCAAGCTAATTTGCTATTGCTAAACTTAAACCTATGAAAACATTCCTGCGCCTTTACAAACAAAGCCAGTTATTAGCTCTTATCGTCAACAGCATTGCTGTCTTCATCTGGGCTGCTACAGTCATCCTCATTATCACCATTATGGCCGTTGCTTTTACTGGTTGAAAACATCATTAGCCGGATATTTGCTCTTTACAAACAAATATCCGGCTGTGTTATACAAACCAGTAGTCATTGAGCATATTCACCAGAAAGTCGAAGGTTTTAAAACATTCACCTTCAAAGAAGGCCACGGCATCCAATACAAAGCTGGTCAATATCTCACCTTCGTTCAACAGACAACTCACGAAGCCATCAGGCGCTCCTATTCAATCGTCTCTTCTCCCGACTTAGACGAACCACTAACCATCGGCGTCAAGCGTATAGAGAACGGGCGCTTCTCGCGAGAGCTGGTTGACCACGCAAAGATTGGAGACGTGTTACTCACCATTGGTGCAGGCGGCTTCTTTACGCTTCCCACTGATACTTCGAATATTCGACAGATCTTCTTCCTCGCGGCAGGCAGTGGCATAACGCCGATCTATTCGTTATTGAAAACGGTTTTGCACTTCCATCCCCATATACAAGTAGTGCTTATCTATAGCAATTCTTCCCCAGAGTCAACCATTTTCCTCAATGAGCTCAATCAGCTAGGTTTACCGGGTCAACCCAACGAGTTAAAACTTCACCTCCTATTCAGTAACTCTCCCAATCTCCTAATGGCGCGTCTCAACCGCGAGCTTCTCATGGAGCTCACCCGGAAACACTCAGTGTGCGATTTTGACCAGGCATTGTTCTATATCTGCGGGCCCGAAGCATATATGCGCATGTGCACCTACACACTGCAGGAACAGGGAGTACACAGGGATAACATACGTAAAGAGACCTTCATAGTCCAACGGAAAGAGATTCCAAAGACTACTCCGCCTGACAAAGAGCTTCATAAGGTTACCATTCAATATGGCACCGATCGTTTCAAACTAAACGTACAGTATCCGGACACCATTTTGCAGGCAGCAAGAAAACAGGATGTCATGCTTCCATATAGCTGCGAGACAGGAAGATGCGGAAACTGCGTCGCTAAATGTGTTGAAGGAAAGGTGTGGCTCTCGTACAACGAAGTGCTCACTGATAAGGATCTGCAAGCCGGACTCACTCTGACATGCGTAGGTTACCCGGTCAACGGTGATGTGCTGCTGGAAATATAGGAATCAATTCCAGTTGAGGCTGTCCCTGTCGAGAGTATAGGGCTCGGAAGGCCATGTGGCAATCTCTTCCCTTACTTCAGAAGATTGTTCCGACTCTAAGTTCATTTCCCAGGCGGTAAGTAGAGTGTCCATCGTAAAGGTTTTTATTTTGACGGAGATATTTGGATTTCGTTTATTAAAGCTAATGCGCTTATTGTTAAAACGGATGGTAAAGACTTAAGGTTTTGACGACTTCAAAATATTCGAGGATGAACACTTCCTTTTAATAGGCGAATATTCATACGGCAGAGTTGAACTGCAGCTGATTTAGCGAAAGTGTGCACAAGGAGGTTAATAACCAGTTGACAAGCCAAAATAGAAAGCCGTGAAGAAAGGTTTGCTTTTTGAATGTCTCTATTTATGGGTAAACTCGTTTCCACAAAACTCAATAAGACAGCCA
>DATDNL010000153.1:0-4524 GCA_036518315.1 Flavisolibacter sp.
CCGAATTCGTCCACCACCCAGGCGATGCTTTTCCTCTCCTTTGTAAACCTGCTTATCAGATCAATGGCACTCATGCTTTCGGGAACGGCAGGTATCGGTAATAAAATAGATTGGAGGTTGTCGGGATTCTTAAACATATCCAACTGGTGCACATATCCCAGTATATGGTCGATATTGCCTTCGAAAACAATCAGTTTGCTCAGCTTAGTGTCAATAAACTTATCCCTCACTTTGTGAATGGGGCATTTGACTTCTACTCCTATGATCTCTTTGCGCGGCACGAGGCACTGCCTCACTTTTGTGTTGTGGAAATTCAAAGCATTGTCAAACAGGTCGGTATCCAGCTTCGCTGGTTCATCATCTTCGGTATTCGCCTGGAACAGGGTGTCCAGTGAGCCGGAGGGAAAAACCTCCTTATGTTCATTGATACGAACATTGAAAATGTACTTCAGCACCCAATCGGAGAGGCCGATAAAAAGCTTACCAATGGGCTGGAGCAGCTGGTAGAAGAAGTTGATCACCCAAACAAGCCTGGCCAGGAGACTATTGCTATTGGCCCTGAAAATGGCGCGGGGAATGAATTCGGCGAAGATCAGTACAATAAAGGTCGCCAGGATGATGTCGAGCAAGAGACGGGCAATGTCATTTTCAAGGTGGATCAGGTTCCATAATGGCTTGGTGACTTCACTGAACAGAAGGACAAAGGACACAAGAAAAAGGGTGAACCCGATGAGCGTGGTGCTTAGAAAGAGCTGCGGGTTCTCGATGAAGCGGGAAAGCATTACTGCGCTTTGTCTTCCCTGCTTCTTTTTGAGTTCAATCCCGAAACGGTTTGCGCTGTAGAAGCCCATTTCGATCCCGGCAAAGAATCCCATCATAAGGATTGTCACAAAAAACCAAACCAGCGTAGTAACGGCGATCATGTTGAAGTAAAGATATAAAAACTGGTGAAAGCCCCACCTCGTAAAAATCCTTATACGGAGCTTTAACAACCGGCCGTAGAAAAATCATAGATTTTACCCAACCCTTTCACTTGTTTTACAGTAAATGATACTAAAACCAAGTTTATGCGAACTGTTTATCGATTTCTCCTTTTGGCGCTTGCATCAATAGTTTTTACCCGGTGCCAGAAAGAATTGAGTTACGTGGGGACGGGCGACCCGGGACAGGTGGTCCTTCCAAGCCCACTCACCGCTAACCTGCAGGGCAATGTGCTGGATGAAAATGGGAACCCCGCGGCTAACGCAGTTGTTTCAGTAGGCTCTCAAATAACGGCTACCGATAGTAAAGGCTATTTCAGGATCAACAATGCTCCTTTAGATAAGAATGCGGCGCTGGTTGTGGCTAATAAAACAGGATATTTTACCGCCTATCGTAGTTTCAGTGCTACCTCCGGCACGAACCAGGTAGTGATTAAGCTTACAAAGAAGAATCTTGGCGGTACGGTTAATGGAATCAATGGTGGGGATGTTACACTGAGTAATGGAACAAAAATATCCTTGCCTGCCAATGGAATTGTGAAAGCTTCGGATAATAGTGGTTACACAGGAACGATAAATGTCTACGCTGCTGTTATTGACCCAACAGCGGCAGATATTCTTGATCGCGTTCCAGGTTCCTTCATGGGCAATGATAAAGATGGTAAAAGAGTTCTTCTTTCGTCTTATGGGATGATGGCTGTGGAACTGGAATCGACTACGGGAGAGAAGCTCCAGGTGAAATCGGGAAATACGGCTACGCTTACTTCTGTCATTCCTTCGGCCGCATTGTCATCGGCACCGGCTACCATTCCGCTTTGGTATGTTGATCCATCAACAGGTATTTGGATGGAAGAGGGCACGGCTACAAAACAGGGCAATAGCTATGTAGGAACGGTAAAGCATTTTACTTATTGGAATTGTGATGTGCCTGTGCAGACAGTAAATCTTTCTGCAACTTTCAAAACGGCAAATGGTCAGCCCCTGGTCAATGCTTCGATTGTTATTAAGCCGACCACGGGAAATTATTACGGGTCTGCTCACGGTTACACGGATTCCCTGGGCCAGATCAACGGGCCGGTTCCTGCGAACATGAATTTGGTGTTGCAAGTTCAGGATGCCTGCGGTGGGGCAGCATACTCTCAAAATATTGGTCCTTATAACGAGCCGATTAATCTTGGTACCATAACTGTTCCCGCGACAGCGCCTGGAGTTGTAACGGTGAAAGGAAAGCTAACAAACTGTAGCAGCACCAATGTCACCAATGGCTATGCAATTGTATCGGTAAACAATTGGGTTCGTTATGCGAAAGTGGATGCGAGTGGTAACTTCTCAACCAACTATGTTTTGTGCAGTACTACAGGATTAAATGCTCAGGTGCTTGGCGTTGACATGGGGACACAACAACAGGGGAATGTTCAGACCCTTCCGGTCGCCTTACCCACAACAGACTTCGGGTCAGTTTCTGCTTGCGGTACTTCATCGACTGAGTTCATAGACTATACCATTGATGGGACAAACTATCATTTCGGGACAGGTGATTCCTTGTATGCTTACACAGGTATTGACTCATTAGGTGGAGCATCGGCCAACTACACCAAGGTTTTTGGAGCTAAATCACCGAATACGTTGTTCTTCACGTTTTACTCAACTGGTCAAACAGCCGGGTCGTATCCACTAACCATTCTCAGTGCGCAGAATTATTCGCAAACTACCGTGGTACAACCATCGAATGTAAATCTCACAAACTTCGCCACGTCCGTAGGGCAGTTTTATGAGGGCAGCCTGAGTGGCCAGTTCAAAGATGCCTCCAATGTAACGCATACGGTCTCGTGTACGTTTAGAGTTCGGCGGATATTATAAAGTGGACTAAAGGAATTGAATTCCTTTATGAAAACTCAAGACCATACTTGAACAACGAGCAGGAGAATATCGATATCATCAGTGGCTGTAAAAAAGGCGACCGTAAAGCCCAGGAAAGGTTGTACAGGAACTATTACAGGGCAATGATGACGATTTGTCTACGATATACGAAAAATGATGAAGATGCTGTCGAGGTGTTGAATAATGGATTTCTGAAGGTGTTCAGAACGATACAACGGTACGATTCCGTGCAGGCGAGCCTGTATACATGGATTCGTACCATTGTTATTAATAGTTGTATAGACTTTATTAAGCAAAAACATAAACTGGGAAAGGTCAGTGAGTTAAGTGAAGAGGTGGAAGTTCATGTCGATCCTGAAGTGATTAGTAAACTGAAAACTGCCGACCTGTTGCAAGAGGTGCGAAGATTGGCGCCGGCAACACAAGCTGTATTTAATCTGTACGTCGTGGAAGGGTATAGTCACAAGGAAATTGGGCAGTTATTAAACATCAGCGAGGGCACCAGTAAATGGCATTTGAGTGAGGCAAGGAAGAACTTACAACAACTTATAAGAGAGCCGAAAGTAAAAATTTCATGAGCGAACGCAAATCATACGAGGACATTGATCGTCAGTTCAGCGATCTTCCAATGCCGGACGAAGAAGTTTCCTGGCAGAAGATGAAAGAACGTCTCGACAAGGAGGATGATGGCGGCACGGTCGTCCCACCAGTTCTTTTGCATAGCTGTATGGGATGGGGGATCGTTCTTTTGGCAGGGTTGATTGTTGCCTGGTTGGTCGTTCGCCCTGAGAAATGGTCGAAAGAGACGACTCGATCTGAAGGGACTTCTAATTCTAAGTCGAAGAGTGAGCAAACCAACCTGGAAAGTGCTAGCGTTCCAGCGAATGTTACTCTGGAAGGGGTCAACAAACCTGTAAACTCGAAGCTCGTTAAGGATGAAGAGCTGAAGACAGATAATACCCCGGTACAAGGATATGAGGCACGCGGGGCAAAGAACCATATTGCCTCAAAGGCTGTTATACAAAAGAATAGGGGCCTCGGATTTAAAGATAGCCCAGTCGTTGTTCGGCGATCATTTTCTCCTCCAATTACGAACAAGGCGGATAACAATAAACCCAATAATATTCAAAATAATGAAGTGGTAAAGCAATTAGAGGCGCCACGGGGAACGGACACTTCTCTAGTAGTGAAAAAGCAAGCAGAATCACCACCGGCTGACTCAACTCAAAAAGATAACACCCCTCAACAGGTAAACCAATCACCTCAGAAGAAATCAGGTGCGACACAAAAGAAATTGATTGCAGCGGCAGGACTTGGCTTACAGCAATTGATTCCGATTGCCGGGCAAACCCTGGTACCCTACACCTATTATGGCAGAGATGCTTCCATTGCGGATTACATACCGTCTGTGTACCTCCAACTTCATAAAAGAGGAAAGTGGTTCATCATGGGAGAGTTTCGGTTCGGTGGCGCTCAATCCGTCAAAGAGTTTTCTTACAATAGGAAAACACGTTATGATACCGCGACTATGAACACCACAGTCACCACAATGCGGTTAAAGAAAACCTATTATCACCAGCTACCTTTTACTTTCAATTACTATCTACTTCATAATTTATCCGTAGGTGTAGGAGGAATGTATAGTCGCTTTTATGGCGCCGTG
>DATDNL010000154.1:0-2841 GCA_036518315.1 Flavisolibacter sp.
ATACTGGATCCTTATAGTGCCTACGGAAGAATGGCAACCAATCTTTTCAAGCCTTTGTATCTCGAAGGCAATAATCTTATCGCGTGGATCGATAATTATCTTAAGCACTACCGCTTTTATAAAGTGGATGTTTTCTTTACAAGTATAGCTGCATTGACGCTCGCGGGTGTAACCTTCTTAATCATTGGATTTCTTGCCTACAAATGGGGCCGGCTTTACTGCAACACAATTTGCCCTGTAGGAACAGTGCTTGGTTTTATTTCAAAGTTCTCACTATTCAGGATTAGTATAGACAACAGCAAATGCAATAGTTGCAGCCTTTGCTCTCTGAAATGCAAATCATCCTGTATTGACAGCGCCGGCAAGCGAATCGATTATAGCCGTTGCGTGGATTGTTTTAATTGTTTGCAGGTATGCAATCGAAAGGCAATGAATTACCGGTTGGCTTTCATTCCCAAAAGCTCTGCTCCGGCAAATGTTAGCGAAGGCGAATACAAGGCGACGCGCAGGCGGTTCTTTGGATTTTTGCTAGCCGGAATTGCAGGGGCGCAAAAACTATTAGCTAAAGAGCCAGGTGACACGAGTAAGTCAATAAAGGAAATCTACACTTCCCACAACGTTCCTTATAAAAGACAAACTCCTATTACACCTCCAGGCTCAGGCGATGTTAAGCATTTCAATGAGCATTGCAGTGGTTGTCATCTTTGCGTTACCAAGTGTCCTTCCAATGTGTTGCAACCTGCCTTTCTCGAATATGGCCTCGCGGGAGTGTTTCAGCCCACCATGAATTTTGTACATGGCTACTGTAACTATCATTGCACTGTCTGTACTGAGATCTGCCCGAGCAATGCACTCAAGACTGTTTCTGCAAAAGAGAAAAAGACATTGCAAATCGGGTATGTCCATTACATAAAGGAAAACTGCGTGGTGGTAACGGATGGAACAGATTGTGGCGCCTGCTCCGAACACTGCCCGACGCAGGCGGTAAATATGCAACCCTACAAGGGAGATCTGCGAATTCCCGTCATTAACCAGGACCTCTGCGTGGGTTGTGGAGGCTGCGAATACATATGCCCAACACGTCCGTACCGTGCGATATATGTGGTGGGTAACCCGGTTCACAAAAAAGCGCTGATACCGGAAGAAAAAGAACAGAAGAAGATCGAAGTAAACGATTTCGGTTTTTGAATAACGCGAATTGAGGACAGGAATTACACGAGTTATTGTTTTTAGCTACAAGTGTATCGCTATTGTAAGTACTATCACGAATTAAGGACACCAATTGCACGAATTATTAGTTTGGAAAGGTTTTACAAATAGTCGGTTTTTGTAAACCTGTTTTTATCGCATCAAGCTTTGTTAGCCTTACAAAGATTTCGGACATGGGGCTGGAATGATACCATTCCTGGCTTTAGATAAAATCTTCGCGAGCAGGATTAAATACATCAATGAGCATCCCTTCTTCCAGGCAAATGCATCCATGTTCAATGTTTGGAGGGACAAAATACCCATCACCCGTTTGAAGTATTTTTTTCTCCCCTCCTATGGTCAATTCAAACTTCCCGCTTTCAACATAGGATGCCTGGGAATGAAGATGTTGATGGAGGGTTCCAACCGCTCCCTTTTCGAACCGGACCTTTACAAGCATCAGGTTGTCGTTGTAACCGAAAATCTGCCTCTTAATGCCAGGACTTACATCCTGCCATTCCAACTGGTCATTTATCTGGAATAAAATATTGTCCTGTTTTGATGCCATAAAAAGTTGATTTGCCGGTAAATATTCGCTCCTGCCTGGAACACCATAAATAAACAGCGCTACCGTTTTTTGGTGGCCTTAGAGTTCTCTTTATTAGCTTCGACAAAACTGATGGCATAACCCCCTCCTGCTGCAACAAACTGCGATAGCTTTGATTTATTCGTTACCGAGATTTTCCTGATCGTGTAGGCCTGTGGATTGGTTTTGTAGTCGGCATTAGGAGCATCGGCATAGATCGTCGCCACATAGGTCTTGCCTGGCTCAAGGAAATCGAAGGAAATATTGGATGTACGTGGTTTTTCTCCGCCAACACTACCTAAGAACCATTTGCCTGTCTTTTTAGCTTTACGGGCCACGGTAATGTAGTCACCAGGTTCGGCCTCGATGTATTTGCTGTCATCCCAATCCACTGCTACGTCTTTAATGAATTGAAAAGCATCGGGAAAGCGGTTGTAGTTTTCCGGAAGATCGGCTGCCATTTGCAATGGACTATACATGGTTAGGTACAAGGCCAATTGGTTTGCCAGCGTACTGTTGCAATGTGATTTGTTTTGAGGATTGATCTTACTAATATCCATTTCAAAAATGCCAGGCGTATAGTCCATAGGTCCGCCAATTAACCTCGTAAACGGAAGAACGGCAACGTGATTTGGTTTTGATCCACCGAAGGCCTGGTATTCGGTGCCTCTTGCCGATTCATTGCCAATCATGTTTGGCCAGGTACGGGCGAGGCCGGTAGGTCTGACGGCTTCGTGTGCATTGACCATGATATGATAGTCGGCGGCTTTTTGAACGGCATAGAGGTAATGATTGACGATCCACTGGCTGTAATGATTTTCTCCTCTTGGAAGTATCGGGCCCACATATCCGCTTTTAACAGCGTCATATCCGAAACGCTTCATGAACTTATAAGCCGTATCCATATGCCGTTCATAGTTGCGCACAGAACTCGAGGTCTCATGGTGCATGATCATCTTAACGCCCTTTGACTTTGCATAATTCTGAATGGCCTTTACGTCAAAATCGGGATAGGGCGTCACGAAATCAAAAACATAATCCTTGGAATGTCCGAACCAGTCTTCCCA
>DATDNL010000155.1:0-2126 GCA_036518315.1 Flavisolibacter sp.
GTCGATAACGCTCCTCCCTAATTAAACAACCGTCTCACTGTCTTGCATCACGACGTTGTCACATCTTCACATTTCCTCCAATCAGCTAATCAGCTAATTCTCACATCAGCTAATCACCGTATTCTATTGTTCCTGGATGACAAAGGTAATGGGCTGAGTGTGATACGATTTTACCGGCTGCCCAAACAGCCTTCCCGGTTCCCATTTAGGAGCGGAACGAAAGACTTTTATTACTTCGTCTTCAATTCCATGGCCGTACCGCGTGAGTGGCGAAAATTCAGATAAGCTGCCATCTTCCAAAACGACAAATTTTATTACTACAGAATAGTTGCCCGGCTTTACGCCGTTAGAGGCCAAATTCATTACCAGTTGCATCAGGTTCTTCTGTAAAAACCGGGTCCACTCTTTTTCGGAACCAGCCGGTTTTGCTTCCTTTTCCCTGCACAATGCTGTATCAATTGCCTCGCCTTTGTCTGTATAACAATTACACACGGACACCTGGCCGTTTATATACTCCTCTGTTGCCTTAACTGTGCCGTCCTTATAAAAATATTTCCATCGACCTCTTTTCAAAGTATCCTGTGTCCAGTAGCCGGCACTTGCCAAACTGCCATCGTTGTACCAACTGACCTGCACTCCGTTTCCTGCGCCATCAAAATTCATAGAGTCGCGTGCCATTCCGTTATCGTACCATTCCATTCTAACACCTTTTAAGCGGCCATTCACATACACTGCAGAGTCCACCATGTAGCCGTTTTCGTTATATCCAAGCCAAACGCCTTCCTTCCTCCCGTCCCGGTAGGCGCCATTTTCTTTTTGGTGACCGTCGATATCATAAGAAATACATTCCCCATCAGGAACAGAGCAGCTCTCATCTTTGAAGGTGCATCTCCTTGCCATTTTCAATGTCGATAGGTAGTAGGCTTCCTGTTCCCACTGCGTGCCTTTTTTCGTGGTCAAAACATAATAATAAGGACTGGTCTCATTTGGATGAAAGCTCATATCGAAAAACTCTTTTCGGTCTTGAGCAAAAGTCATCAACATACACACTATGCAAACCGGCGTTAGCAATGATTTCATAAGCAGAAGATTAACCACAAGATAATCGTCATCCGGAAAAATCAAAATTCGCCAGTTGCTAAGCCGACGAGCCCCAGCAATGATTGTTCTATGGTTGTTTTACGTGTTGGCGGAAGACCCATCGGGGAGGTGATCCTTCGCGGATGGTTTATGGAATAATAGATTGGCTGCATCTCAACAGCAAACCAACTAAGATGAGAACCCTATCCTATTTATTTCTCGCAACCATCATGGTTGCATGTAACAACGCGCAGGAGAAAAAGATTAATGTTGTGGGCCAGGCGAAGATGAAGATCGTTCCCGATATGGTGGAACTTTCCCTGCGTTCGGATAATATTCGCCCTGCGATGAAGGATGCCGTCGTTGAAACGCAGGCGGCCATCAATGAAATGATCGCGGTCTGCAAAAAGTATGTAAGAGACTCGTCGGATATTAAAGTGAGCAACATCTCCACCAATAAATCCTACGACTATTCCGGTGACCGTGAAAGATTCCGTGGCTACCAGGCGGTGCAGGTGTTGGCTATCAGCTTAAGAGATGTCAGCCAGCTTCAAAAATTTACCGAGGAACTCTTAGCGACAAAGATTTCGAGGATTGATGAGGTGCGCTACAATCATACAAAGGCGGACAGCATCATGCGCGAAGTCAACCTCATGGCTTTAGAAGATGCGCGCAAGACCGCCGAGAAGATGTGTGGCAAGATGGATGTCAGGCTGGGGGAAGTTACTTATCTGTCCAATTTTGAAAATACTCCCTTAAATGCAGGCACGGGGATGAATTACAGTGGAGGTGACTACAACCTGAATCTTTACAATAAGGGCTTCGGTGGCAATGGTTTCAAGATAACGCCCGAGATCCTCGAGTTTAGTGACATGGCCTACGCAAGCTTTAGCATAAAATAATCAGGTATCTCCAGCTCTTAAATGCCCAACTCGCTCGGATGCATCCAAGTGGCAGTTAGGTGGCTTTATGGTGGCTTTTACCTGCCTTTAAGGTGGGAGTAAGGGGGAAGTAACATCCGAAACGTGAGGTTTATCGTAAGCCCA
>DATDNL010000156.1:0-3311 GCA_036518315.1 Flavisolibacter sp.
GAACCACAAGTTCTTCCTCAAGCTTTGCTTCGGGATCAACAATCAATTTACCCCTATTGTTTGGGTCAGCCTTTAAGCGGTAGTGTGTAACAACCGCACACTCTTTGGCAAATCCTTCTGCATTTTTTTCTTCTGCCTCGAAAAGACTCTTAGGGACAAACAAAGGGAAGTAAGCGTTTTGGTGACCGGTTTCCTTGAACATCCGGTCCAATTGATCCCTCATATTTTCCCACAGTGCATACCCATAGGGTTTGATGACCATGCATCCACGGACGGCTGAATAATCGGCCAATGCACCTTTCAAAACGAGATCGTTATACCATTGCGAATAGTCCTGCGAACGAGATGTAATTTCTTTTCCCATAATTCATTCAATCAATTAAATATGGCATTTAAATTCCTTGCTCTGTGGATTCTTTTTCAGACCTTTGGAGAGGAAATATCCAAATACATAATTATCTTTTAATTAACAGCAAAATGCGGAAATTTACTGTGAGATGGCAAAAGTAATATTAACCTCTAAAACATCTGCCATGAAATCAAAATCTACCTACTCGCTTATCTTGCTTGCTACTATTTTCGCCAGTTGTACTACCGCTTATAAATCTGGCCAAACTCCAGATGATGTTTACTATTCCCCTGCAAGGCCTCAAGAAGAATATGTGCGGCAGGAAAAGAATGACGACAGGGCTTACCGCCAGGATCCCGAGGAATATCGCGACGACCGTTATTTGCGAATGAAGATCCAGGACCGTCGTTATAGCACTTTGTACGATGATTATTATTCTTACAACCCGTATTATTATCATTACTACAACGGGAACCTGATTTACAATACTCCCTGGTCGTCCTATAACTACTGGAACTATTATTATAACCCCTACTACTGTGCTCCAGTTATCTCTGTTGTTCCAAGAGCGCCGATATATAACAAGCCAAGAACGTTTGACTTGAGTGTTTATAATCCGCAACCGAGTAACGGAATTAATAACCCTAAAGGAAATTCCCGGAGTTATACGGTTCCAAACTACAGCAGTGGAAACACCGGAAATAATAATAACTACAGAAATAGCGGAAGGGATGCCGGTAGTTTCTTGAGAGATGTATTTTCCGGCTCAGGAAATTCTGGTAGTTCCTCTACTCCTTCCAGTAACACACGTAGCAGTGGATCGTCATCCTCTGGATCGTCTTCCTCTGGCTCGTCTTCCGGTTCGCTCCCGGCAGGCCGCGGAAACGCTACAAGGGGACATTAATTGATCATAAAATGGAGGTTAGTATACAAGCCCGGATGTTTGACAAAAGCATCCACCTCCTTTGCTTTGCCCGATCGTATCAACTCAAAAACTATTTATGAAGAAAGCATTACTCATTATTTGTTCCACGATTTCCTACGTCGCTTCATTTGCGCAGGAACCCGCTGATGCACTTAAGTTTTCATGGTATGTTCCGGGAGGTAGTGCGCGAACTAAGGCAGTTGGCGGTGCTATGGGATCATTAGGTGGGGATTTGACAGCAACCTTTGTGAATCCTGCAGGACTGGCTTTTTACAGAACAGGTGATTTCATTTTTACTCCACTCTATCAATTCCAAAAGACGAAGTCGACGTATAATAATACTCAAGCCAGTGAGAAGACGTGCCGATTCAACTGGGGAACAACAGGATTTGTTATAGGCGGAGGAGATGACAAGGGTAAGAACCGCAATGTCGCTTTCAGCTTAGCTATGAACCGAACGGCAGATTTCAATAATAACATGATGTACCGCGGTGCCAACAATGAGAGTTCCATTTCACAGAAGTACGTCGAAATGCTAAATGGTGCGGGTGTTACCGACCCTTCCGCGGCAGAAAATAATTATCCGAATGGTGCCAGCTTATTTTATAATACCTATTGGATCGACTCGGTGGCTACACCTTCAAAACAAATCGACCATTTCATAACGAATGCGCCTGTCGGAACCGGATTACTGCAACAATACACGGTAAACACTAAAGGTGGTATCAACGAATTTGCTTTAGGAGTTGCTGCACAATTTAACGACAAGTTGATGTTTGGCGGGTCGTTTGGTGTACCTGTACTAAACTATAGCCGTGAGACAGAATTCGTGGAGGCAGACGCTACTACCAACCCCAATAATCGATTCAACTATGGTATCTTCTCTGAAAATCTAAAGACTTCCGGAGTAGGTGTTAATTTAAAGTTGGGACTTATTTATAAGCCCGCTGAGTTTTGGAGGTTAGGCCTGGCTGTTCACTCGCCCACTTTTTACGCCCTGACTGATACCTACGAGGAGCATGTTACTTTAAACGATGATGTGCCCGACAATAATGCTTTGAATGATGATTCGAAGAATTATAATAACGGTGATAAGAATCAATTTAAATACGACCTCGTTACCCCGTATCGTGTGATAGGAAGCGTTTCATATGTTATTAGGGAGATCCAGGATGTAACAAAGCAGAGAGGTTTTTTGACTGCTGATGTGGAATATGTTAATTACAAGGCTTCATCATTTTCTCCTGACGATCAAAATAACACAAGCGAAACCGATAAGAACTATTTGAAGCAGTTGAACAAGGCTGTTGACCAGGCCTATAAAGGTAGCTTCAACTTCAGGGTTGGTGGTGAATTGAAGTTTACCACCATTATGTTCCGCCTGGGCGCGGCCTACTACAGCAATCCTTATAAAGACATTCATGGTGAAAGTGGCAGCAAACTCAATTTAAGTGGTGGCCTTGGCTACAGGGATAAAGGTTTTTTTATTGACCTGACCTACGTCCAGGGTATAAACAAGGACGTACAATTTGCTTACCGGCTCGCGAACTCGGCATATTCCGGGGCAAATATTAAGAACATGGCAGGAAATGTGTTGCTTACCGTAGGATTTAAAATCTGATACCAAAACTTTACATAAACGATAAGGCATCCATTGGTGCCTTATTTTTTTTACTATTTGCTGATGACGTTCATCGTTAGTCGTGAAGGACGATGGCATTGGTTTCATTGCCCAGTACAGTGAACAAATAAATGGATTGTTCAAACGGACTAACAAGACGCTTCCAGGATCCTGAATTGGGCTTTCACTTTCTTAAAGTAGAGAATCATGGTGGGGAAATATTGCAGTTGTGGAATAAGATCCTGGTGCCATTTTCTTTATTTACCTGCCCGAAAAACAGGATTAGATATGAAATGAAATGGCAAATATCTTTTCTTGGGCATTCCTTGAGTTTTGGTTTACACCAGGCTACCAAAATGCTTTATTACTTCTGTTTCATTTGGCTCCATCCAATGGTATGCAGGGTCTTTCTTAAA
>DATDNL010000157.1:0-2515 GCA_036518315.1 Flavisolibacter sp.
GGAGCGGAATCGCTTTTCGCTCTCCTGTAATGCATCCTTGGCTTGTTTTCTAAGAGTGTCGTCATGGAGGTATACAACAATGCGATTGATATATGGCCGGTTCAACAGGTTGTGACCACGTACATTACACCAGACCCACTGCCCGTCTTTTTTCAGGATGCGCACCGTAATAAACTTGATCTCGGGGTTTTCCTGCACCTCTCTCTGAAAGGAGTTGAAGGCCCATTGCAAGTCATCCGGGTGGATAAATTCAAAACCGTTACGACCAATTATCTCTTGTTCATCATAACCAAGAATGTGTTTTATCGCGGATGATGCGAAACTTATGGAACCGTCTTTGTCCATCAACAACATTCCATCAAGCGAGTCGGCAATTAGTGTGCGGTAGAAGTTCTCACTTTGCTTCAGCTTTTCAGCAGCATTCTTTTGATCTGTAATATCCCTGCCGATAGCCAGGTATCCAATTTTGTTCCCGGTATTATCGTAAATGAATTTAACCGTGTGAAAGAAATGCTTGGTTTCTCCACGCCTGTTTACAATGGAAACTTCCCCTTTCCAAAAGCCCGTCTTCTTCAGTTCCTCAACCGATTGTTCGGGCGTTGTGCCGTAGAAATGAAACTTCAAGAGGTTCCCGATCCTTTTCCCGATTGCTTCCTTCGCCGGGATGGCATACAGATCCTCTGCTGTCGCATTCCATGACCTGATATTGTATTCAAGATCTGTTGTCACTACGATGTCGGATACATTCTCGAGTATGGTGGATTGGTAAAGTAGCTGTTCGTGCTTTTGTCTTTCTTCTTCTATGTCAATCACGGAACCTGTGTAGCCAATCAGCTTTCCATTTTCAGAGAACCTTGGAACGCTTACATCATGAACCCATCTGTATTGACCATCTGCTCGCAACAGGCGATAAATGATCGTGACCTGTTTCTTTTCTCTTACTGCTTCAAAATAAGCTTCTGTAGTCTTTAGTCTGTCTTCCGGATGGATCAATGTACTCCAGCCTTCCGGGTCAGTGCCAATGCCCTTGCCTGTAAACTCAATCCACTTCTTATTGGCATAGACTGTTATCTCGTTCTCGTCACTGAGCCAGATCATGGCGGGCGAAGAGTCGGCAATATTCCTGAACCTTTGTTCGCTTTCCCTGAGCTTTTCCTCAATATTCTTGCGTTCGGTGATATCGGTGGCCGTGATGAAGTAGCCTGCCGTTCTGTCCTGTTCTTCCTTTAACTGCCGTACGTTCATCAGCAAGGTGACAGTGCAGTTATCCGACGGACGTTCGAAATACAGTTCTCCTCGCCATTCCCCTTCCCGTTCGATGATATCAGTTATGGTTTCACCGCTTTCATTGTTATGGCGAATGGAAAGAAGTTTTCTCAAGTCTTTGCCAATAACCTGTTCTGCTTCCAGCCCAAATATCTTTTCCGATGCTTTGTTCCAGGTAAGGGGCCTGTAGTTGACATCGGCCGCAATGAGTACGTCGGAAGTTTGCTCTACAAGATGAGTGATAAGATCAAGAGTTGCCGCGGAAATAGATTCCTGGCCGTTTGAGTTGGTATGCGAAGGCAGCAAGTTGGTTTTTAAAGGACTTGACATTGGATTAAAAGATTCACTCAGTCGCTTTAAAGATAATCCACAAATAAAAAGGCCTGAAGTAATCAGGCCTTTTTATTTTTAATTAGGATTTTCTTAGTTATTTGAAGCGTAGGTCTTCTCGGCCTTGGTCCACTTTTGCAACTGTTGGCAAGTGGCTTTTTCCGGATCTACCATAATATAATAGTTGGGAATGTGATTGTCTAACCATTTCTCCAGTGCCTGGTATTTCTTTTCTTCCAGTGCCGCCTGTTTAATCTTATTGTAGTCATCCCTGAGGTTCATACGGTGCGGTTCGCTTCGGCTTTTCAGGTAAATGATACGTACGCCTTTCTTACCCGTTCTTTCATTATTGAACACGGTCGGCTGGGAGTACTCACCCACTTTCATTTTTGAAAGGGTTGCCACCACGTCTTTGTCCAACTCATCGATCCTGTTATAAGTGTCACCATCGCCGCTCATGATATACGGGCCCGTATACTTTTGTTCTTCATCCTCGCCATATTTAAAGGCTGCCGTATTAAAGTCCATTGTTCCGGCTATGATCTTTGAGCGGGCAGAGTCCAGTTTAGCAATGCCTTCTTTCATTTCTGCATCGGTAACAGGAGGGATGCGAAGTATGTGTCGAATAGTAGCCAGGTCGCCATTACGCTGGACCATCTGTATGATGTGGTAACCGAACTTCGTTTTCACCACAGGGGAGATCTCACCATCCTTCAGGCGGAAGGCTGCACGAATGAAGTCGGGATCCCAGTTCTTTTCGTTGCGGTCGATTTCGTAGAGACCGCCTTTATCTTTTGAGCCCGGGTCTTCTGAATACATTCTTGCCGCCTGGTCGAAGCTCATATGTTTGGCTTCGATCTCTTGCTTGTAGTGATTCAGCTCGCTGATCATGAATTGCTCCAGGTCGCGCGAGGCTTTC
>DATDNL010000158.1:0-4336 GCA_036518315.1 Flavisolibacter sp.
GTTGGGAGCCTTTCCAACAATTGAATTAAACCAGTTAACATACCTGTCCCTTCCATCGGGGTTGAGGCATGGATCAATGACCACCAACGTATTCTTTAGCCAGGGTTTTGTTTGCGTATTCTTTGGGTCTACAAGAGCAAATAAAGTTAGCATAGAGGCCTCCGACGAAGAAGCCTCGTTACCATGCACATTATAACTTAACCAGACAATGGCAGGATAGTCATAGCTACCGTTAATCGGGTTTCCTTGCCTGGCGATTGATAAGTTATGCTGACGAATATTCTCCAGGTTGGAAATGTGCGCTTCGTTCGACACAAAGGCCACTATCAACGGCCTTCCCTCATTCGTCTGTCCATACTGCTCCAACTTCACCATCGACGGAACCGCAGCGGCCACAGACTTGAAGTAATCTACCAGTTTCCAATGTGGTGTAAAGTGCGTACCAATCTTATATCCTAAGAATTCTTCGGGTGATTTCAATTGGGCAATCGACACTACCGTCAGCAGGCAAAAAACAAATGCGGGAACAATTCGTCTGAACATGGAACTGGTTTAATCAGCAATATTAAAACTGAAATTCTATACAAATGAAAAAGTCCCTCACGGGTGGTGAGGGACATGTTCGGCATGGTTAACGTTTCTGTTAAAGTGCAGGGGAGCGTATCGTCGCTCTTTTACGAACTCTTTTGCTTCGTATTCAGCGCCAGGCGTAGCCGGGCGAAATAGTAAGAGCCATTGTACCCCATTTGCTCCACACGCCTGCTGTAAACAAACCTTCCAAGACTTTGGTTAGCACTATGGGTCTGGATATCCTGGTACACATCAAATAGATTGTTGGCACCGATAGTGACCGAAAGCGATCTTGTAATATCGTAAGACACAGATAGATCGGTCACAACTTTTGGCTTAAAGGTTTGATCTGTAATTTCTACAGCGTTATTGTCAAAAGCATTTGCCACCATTACAGGTTTGAAAGGATCACTGCTGTTGGAACCGTCCCAATAGGTTACCTGCCCAAAGCGAACGAAGCGAACCATTACTCCCAATCGTGTATAATGGTAGTTCAACATTAAGCTGATCTTATTTTTGGGATTTGCCAGTTCTACCCGGCTTTCGTCTTCCCGGTTGAAATAGTTGTTCAACTGGCCGCCGTTTACCAGGATGTCAGAGGCATGAATGATCGGTCTTCCGTTAGCATCCTTTTTCACTTCGTTATCAATAAAGGTTCCTGCCAACGTTGCACGTATCGCATGTTTGCCCGCGATTGTTTTGGCATACGACAAAACCGCCTCTACCCCTCTTGCCTTCGTGTCGATGGCATTCGTGAAGAAGTTCGCTGTGTTAGCACCTGCAGAATCCAATATAGCTTTTATCGCCGGGCTGGTGGCACCGGTAAAGTTGTTGGTGAGGATGATACGATTCTTAATATTGATCTGGTAGGCATCCACTGTCAGTTCCAAACCTTTAATAGGGCTCGCTGTTAAGCCTACCGAGTAGTTGCGGCTGGTTTCCTCTTTCAGCTTCGGAATGCCCAACATCCCCGCAAGTTTGCTGTCGTTAGTGAAAGTGCCCGCCTGCACGGGTACCAGGCTGCCACTCTGATTAATGAACAGCGTGTTGGTTTTTGCATAATAACGCTGCTGTAATGATGGCGCCCGGAAGCCGGAACTCGCTGATGCTCTCAGGTTTAACCAGGAAGCAACTTTATATCTTCCGCTGAACTTGTAATTAAAAGTGGAACCAAAGTCACTGAAATGTTCATAGCGAAGCGCACCTGTGAGTAAAAATGCCCTTGTAAAATCTTGTTCAACATCTACATATAAGGCCTCTGCCTTCCTGGTCTTATCGCTTCCGATGGTATTTACGAAACCAGGAAATACCTGGGCTCCGGGACCGACGCCGGATGGCACATCATAGTTCTTGTAAGAGGCTTCCTCACCTGTTCTAATACCGAATGCATCAACCCGGTATTCTGCTCCTGTCGCAAAGTTCATTCCCTGCAGTACATTCAACTTCCTCGAAAGATCAAGGTTGGCCGTATTCTCATAGAACTTCAACCCACCCGCGTCAAAAGAAGTCTGCCTGTTACCGGGAATACTCATCTGAGAGTAGTTGATAGAGTTCCGAACGCCAAAATCAAAAACGTTCACACCATAGGTGTTGCTAAGATCAAAATTCCATTCATTGATCTTCGTTCTGAAACCAACCGCAGTTGAGAAGTCAGTGATGTCGGATTCTATTAAAGGCAAAAAGCCATTCGGATATATCGCGAACACGCTGGATGCATATTTACCGCCATTCGAACCTGCCACTATGCTACTGGGGTAACGATATAATCCAGCTGCCTCTCCATTCTTTTTGCTCCATCCACCAAATGCATAAAACTCACCATTCTGATCAACAGGGTAACCAAAGTTGTAAAACACGGATCCGCTTTTCATCCCTGAGTTCCCTGCCCTCAAGTCAAACGTATTTCTTGTCAACCCTCTTGCCGCAATAATCGAGTCGTCCCTGTTCACACCATTCACACTCGGAAAGATTTGTCCTGTGTAAGTTCCTGTTCTATTGGTGGGGTCTCTTTTAATATATTCGCCGGTCAGGTTCAAGTATCCTTTCTTGATATTGAATCCATATCCAAGGTTCGCCTGCGTTGTCTTCCCGTCTGTCACTTTCACATTTGGATTGTCACTTTTCTTCTGAAGTGTGTACAAGGCATAGTTCTTGGCGTATTCTGTTTTGTATTCGCCATAGCTGATACCGGCTTCCAATATTCCCGGGTTCTTTTTCAATACGATGTTGATCACACCTGCAATAGCGTCCGAACCATATTGAGCAGCGGCGCCATCTCTTAGTATCTCCACTCTTTCTATCGCCGAAGCTGGGATGGCACTCAAGTCAGTATTGACCTGCCCCCTGTTTATTGTACCATTTACATTTACAAGCGAAGCCTGGTGTCTTCGTTTGCCATTGATTAAGACCAACACCTGGTCGGTGCCAAGGCTTCTCAATTGAGCCGGGTCCATATGATCGGTTCCGTCGGCAACGGTCTGTCTTGACGATTGGAAGGATGGTGCAATAAACGTTAGTATCTGGTTGAGGTCCACCTGCCCGACGTCGTTTACTACTTTGGCAAGCGGAATCACGTCAACGGGAACGGGAGTCTCTGTCCTTGTTCTCGCAGCACTTCTCGAACCAACGATCGTTACATTTCCCAACTCCCCGGCGGTGGCCAATACCACATCTTGTACGTTACTGCCGTTTTCGCTAACGTTGATATCGAGCTTTTGAGTTGTATATCCAACGAACGAAATGATAAGGGTATGTCTGCCTACAGGCGCTGTTAACGTGTAATATCCATTGTCGTCCGTTGAGGTTCCTGCTCCCGACTGAATTTGAACAGATGCCTTACCCAACGGCTGTCCATTAGCGTCTTTCACCTGTCCTGTTACTTTACCAGTCTGTGCAAATACCTGGATTGAAAAAAGAGTGAAGAATAGAAACATAGCGAGGTTTCTCACGCAAGCGTAACTCATAGCAAAGGTTTTTGTGTTTTAAAATAAAGCAGCCGGTATATGGTGGTAGTTGTCGCTAGGGTGAATTGTTCAGCAGCAATCGAATTTAATAATTCTGCACAAATTTCTTATCTATAATTTTACGGGACGTTATTAAATCTAATATGAATAAAACGCCCTTATTCCTATTCGTACTGGTTCTCTCTTGCAAGGTACAATCGCCTGTCACCATTAGCCCTTATCAATACACCATCAATAAAAAAGTGATCGCCCAAAATGGAGCGGTCGTCTGTGCACATCCCCTCGCCAGCAAGGTAGGAGTGGAAATTCTAAAACAGGGAGGCAATGCTTTCGACGCAGCGATTGCCACCCAGTTGGCACTGGCCGTTGTCTACCCTGCTGCCGGTAATATCGGTGGAGGCGGTTTTATGGTCGCTTCATTATCAAATGGCGAGACTCTCGCTTTGGATTATCGTGAACAAGCTCCCTCTTCTGCGTCACGTGACATGTATCTCGATCAAAACGGAAAGGTCATTGCAGGCAAAAGTGTCAACGGCCATCTTTCGACCGGTGTACCCGGAACCGTCGCAGGTCTCTTCGAGACCAAGAAATATGCAAAGCTTTCATTCAGTAAGCTCATTCAACCTGCTATCGACCTTGCCGAAAAAGGCTTCGCTATTTCGGAGAGGGAGGCTTCCTCCCTCAACAGTATACAGGACGCTTTGAACGAATACAACACAACACCATCAGCATTTCAGAAAAAAGAGAAGTGGAAGGCTGGCGACACTCTTATTCAAAAAGACCTTGCCAATACTTTAAAACGT
>DATDNL010000159.1:0-2846 GCA_036518315.1 Flavisolibacter sp.
ATTGCTTTAGGAGCCGTTGCACCTGTTGGGGAACTGTTTCTCTGGTAATCGCTACCGACTGTCGGATCAATTGTAGAGCCATCACTTAATGTGAGAACGCCGGCAGAACTTACGGCGGTGACCTTTTTCGCTTTGCCACCGGAGGTGTCAGATGCCAGTATAAAATTGGTGCTGCTATTTGGGATCACCCACTGAGGCACGGAAACAGAGGCACCTGTCCCATCTAGTTTCAACGATTGTGTGTTATTAACTTCTCCCTGGGTCGGGCTGGTAGAATAGGTCGGGGCAAAAGGCCACGTAGTACTTGCACCGTTGACGGAGATTCCATCAACATGACGACCGTTGCCTGAACCTCCAACTAAATTGGTCACACCTGGTCCGCCGGCCCAGTCCTGGTAGTTGTCGTCGGCGTAATTCAAAGATGCATCCTTACTTATGTAACCCAAGCGTCCCCACCACATATCAATCTTTTCACTCGCTCCGTTCGTATAATGGTTGCCATTGTTAGCATTTGATTTTACAACCGCAGGCGTAACGGAATAATCGGTATAAGGGGTAAACACGTGGCAACTGGCATAACATGTCTGGGTCAGGAACTTGGGAGTGGAATAATCGATATTCCAAAGCATGGCAAACTTGTCTTCCCCCCACCCGTCTCTAAGCAAAACACCATTAGGGTCAAAACTCTTGCTCGATGGTTCCTTCTGCCAACCGGTCTTTCCAGTTACGTTAACGGCCGGATCAAAATACCATGGAGAAACCATTGTACTTTGATTGGCGTCCTGCACCTCGAGCAAAAAATAGATATTGTTATCGTCATACATGGACCGGAGAGTAGCCGGATACTGTTGTCCTATATAACCAGTAAACAGGTTGTTTCCCGGATCAGGCACGGTAGGCAATATGTTTAATTTCGTGGCTTTGTCCCAGATCGCATCGATGGTGCCATCAATCATAGGAGCGGTCGACGTTTTCATCGAAATAAGATCGGTGCCCGGATTGGGCTGCGCGACATTTAATACCTGATCGTTCTTTGTGCAACTGATAATATAGCCTATTGCGAGCAGGAGCGATATCAATACCCAGTGGTATTTTTTACTCAGAAGTTTCGGCATATAGCAACTTTTTTGGATGGAGGAGTATGAAATCAGTAGAAAGCTAGCAAGTAAACAAGAGTATATTAGATGACTCTACTCAACGCATGGACTGATTAATGTCATAACATTGATTGAAATATAAGATTGGGGACGTATTAGAACCAATGAAGTAAGTAGTTGATTTATAGAATCTTTTCTGTATATGCGACCTTAGAGTAATAAATATTCCCGGTCAAGGCCCAACCCATTGAGAACCTGGAGGCACTAACTTTTACAAACGGCAAAACTGCCATTACAGACTACGAGGTACTACTCGCTCCTGCCTTGTTTCAGAGCAAAAAAGTTCTTGGCTGTCTCCTTCCGGGATATCATCATCGGGAATGCGACACCCATGGCGATGGCCATAAGAATGAAAAGAGATTTCATTCCGTAATTCACAGTATCTGCCAGCAATTGAGGAGGGTAATTACCTGTGGAAAATTCTGCAATCCTCACAAGCCCTAATATCAAGCGGTAAATGAAGACTCCGGGCACCATGGGTATCACAGCGGGGATTGACAAAACGAAAGGAGCCGTGGCATTCTTATGCGCTCCTAAAATGCAAAGCAAGCCAACAAGGGATGCTCCGATGAAGGTAGCGAGGATAATATTGACATTGACGCCCATAAAAACCAGGCGGGAAAAGCAACCTGCCGCTGCAATCAGAAACACGTTCACCAGTGTTCGAGGTGGTACATTGAACAATACGGCGAAGCCTACTGCTGCCATTCCAAACCACCAACATTTTTCTATAAGTGCGAGCCAGTTCATTACTGAAAATGATAGATTAAAATAGTTGTAAGCATTCCAAGTGAAATGGCGACAGCCACCGTAAGACCGTGAACTCCCCTGATTACTCCATTTAGAATGTTACCGTCAATGATATCCGAAAAAGTGTTGATCAAGGGAATACCGGGTACGAGAAAAAGGACCGAGGTGGCAAAAGCATGCTCGAGTTCCATGTTTACTCCAAACCTTTTGAAGGAGCCAACTATGAAAGACGCCGCAAAGGCTGCAAAGAATACGCAGAGGTATTGATTGAAATGTCTCGCGCTTGCCTCCTGTCTCACCAATAAACCAAGAAAGCTTGCAGCGAATGTGACAAGCATCTCCGTGTAGTTGCCGCCGAAGAGCCGGCAGAACGAAGCGCCTGCCAATCCTACTAGTAGCAATACCACGAGTCGCGGGTAGTGAGGAACAGCCGCCAGTCGTTTCACTTCTGCCCTGATCTTCTCCAACTCCCAATGTTCGTCTACAATTTTCCAACTCATGCGGCTGATGCCGGAGATCACTTTGAAATTTGCACCGTGGGGAGCCACTCGTTTTAAAGAACTAAGGAACTCTTCTCGCCCCGAGTTGCCGATGGTAAGCATTAAGGCGCGGTGGGTAATAAAAAGGTTTGTAGTGTATCCTAATGCGTCCGAAATGCGATTGATGGTCATCCTCACCCTGGCAGTGCTGGCGCCTGAACACATCAATAGATTTCCAATCTCGAGGAATAAAGAACCAACGTCGTTCAATTTTCTTTCTTCGCTACTCATACCTCTCTTTTTGACTCCGCAAAGTTCAAGACCATGTATCGGCTATCGCATGACACTAATCACAGAATGTAAATCTAAAATCATGAATTAATTGACCATAATCAGGGTAAAAGTCGTTTTGAGAATGATTAGACATTTGGGTAGGATTGTTGATTATTGATTATTGGCA
>DATDNL010000160.1:0-9252 GCA_036518315.1 Flavisolibacter sp.
GAGTAACATTGGACAAAGCTCTTTTCCAAACTTCATATCCGTCCTCGCCAGTTGTTTTAGCAACCTTTTCAAGAGAATCGTAAAAAATATCAAAGGCAACGCTTTTCTTTCCTTGCCACATAATATTATTTACAAAACGGGTAACCAGCTTGTCGTTGAACCTTGGGTCCGGAGCGAGAGGGAGTTTTTTTGCTTGTGATTTACGCATCGATTTTAATTTTTAAGTCACCGCGGCGGCAGAATGTCTTCAAGTATTAAAACTTTACTCTGTAACGCGGCCGTTGTTGATTATTGATTCTATGTCTCAAGGAGTTCGCTGATTTCTTTCTTCAGCTACAATCCTTCTTTCAATTTTCAAGATATTCGATTGCTGGGACATCTGTGAAATCATTCAGAAATCCCTCAATCAGTGATTATTTCTTACCTGCTGGTTTAGCACCACCTTTCTCTTTCTTAGTACCGTACTTGGAACGGCTCTTCTTACGGTCTTTAACACCAGCAGTATCCAAAGAACCGCGTACGATATGGTAACGTACACCCGGTAAGTCCTTAACACGACCACCACGGATCAGGACGATTGAGTGTTCCTGCAGGTTGTGTCCTTCACCCGGAATGTAGGCAATGACCTCTACCTTATTGGTTAAGCGCACTTTAGCCACTTTACGAAGGGCTGAGTTAGGCTTTTTGGGCGTAGTTGTATAAACACGCGTACACACTCCACGACGCTGAGGACAGCTATCCAAAGCCCTGGACTTGCTTTTTGCACGAATGATTTCTCTTCCTTTACGTACTAATTGTTGAATAGTAGGCATTCTAAACCTTTAAATTTTTGGGATGGCAAAGGTATGCGATGACGCCGTATGTTCAAAATAAAAATCCCAAATCAATCGATTTGGGACTTAGTATAAATGAATCTTAACAATTATGCCACCTTGACCATCCAGCCATACTTGTCTTCCCTTCTACCCTCGCGGATGTCATTCAGCCATTTTTTGATCATTGGAGCAACTTCCCACTGGTCGGTATCGAAGGTCATGACGAAATCTTTATAGCGTAGTTCTTTCAGCATTGAAATGGTTGCTGCGGTACCGGTGCCAAATACTTCGCGGAAAGTCCCCGCTTTATAAGCATCAATGACCTCATCGATGCTTAAAGGTCTTTCCTCCACCGTCAAGCCGGCTTCGTTCAGCAAGGTCAGTACGCTGTCGCGGGTAACCCCTGCCAGGATGGTTCCAGACTTCAAATCCGGTGTAATCGCTTTGTTTCCAATAATGAATATGACATTCATTGTACCGATTTCCTGCACGTACTTATGCTCGAAGGCGTCTGTCCAGAGCACCTGGTCATATCCCCTCTTGCGGGCAAGTGCAGTCGGGTACATCGAAGCGCCGTAATTACCGGCTGCTTTGGCATAGCCAATACCGCCCTCTACAGCTCGCACATATTGCTCCTCTACATAAATCCTCATAGGAGCCGCATAATAAGGGCCCGTTGGGCTTAAAATGGTGAGGAATTTATAATTCTCTGAAGGGCGAACCCCAATCAATTCATCTGAAGAAAACATGAAAGGACGAATGTAAAGGGAATGGTCCTCCGAAGCAGGTATCCAGTTCTTGTCCAGGGCGACGAGCTGCTTCATTCCTTCCATAAATATCTCTTCAGGAACATGAGGCATCGCCATCCTTTCTGCAGATATATTAAAGCGCTTGTAGTTATCGTAAGGCCTGAAAATGTAAGCATGTCCGTCTTTATCGCGATAGGCTTTAATGCCTTCGAAGATTGCCTGTCCGTAGTGAAGGGCGGCCAATGAAGGACTCAATAAAAGGGGTTGATACGGTTTGATCTCAACATTCTTCCATTCACCGTTTTCAAAGTCGGCCTCTAACATGTGATCTGTAAAATATTTTCCAAAGGGTAAATTTTCCAGGTCCAGGTCGTGCAGCTTACTTTGCTCCACCTTGTGTATAGTAATATCTGTCGTCGCAACCATATTCAGTATAATTTAGCAACAAAGAAACAAAAAAATCGGTAGTCACTCGCTAACGCAAATCATATAATGAGCCTAAATAACATTCAACTCAAGAGCAACCTCCTGGCCGATTTATACAAGGATTCACTTGTTGAAACCAACACTAAGACGATGCCTGCAAAAAGGCAAGTGAAATACCTGGGTAACAATCAAAAAAAAGTGCTGGTAATTGTTTCGCACGATTCCGTCCCCTTCTTGCCCGACCACGAACTCACCTTTCTAACCAATGTTCTTGCTGCCTGTAAAATGAGTATTGCAGATATCGGCATCGTAAACAGCAACGGCATCGACGAAACGGATTTACAAAACATCATTGATCTCGAAGCAAGGGATATCATACTCTTTGGTGTAGAACCTCCTGACATAGGTCTACCAATAAACTTTCCCACCTTTCAACTCCAGGCCTTCAATAATCGTACATATCTAAAGGCACCGACACTTACCCAGGTTGAGAATGATAAAGGACTCAAAGGGAGCCTATGGAACTCTTTAAAAGCCCTCCTTAAAATTTGAATAAAAGAATGACCATTGTTTTTGCTACCAATAACCAACACAAGGTGGATGAAATACGCGCCGCCGTTCCAAAGAACTTTTCGATCATCAGCTTAAAGGAAGCAGGTATCGACATCGACATTCCCGAGCCGTACGATACGTTGCAGGAAAACGCTTCAGAAAAAGCAAGGACCATCCACCGCCTTACCCATTCGAACTGCTTTAGTGAAGACACTGGACTTGAGGTCTATTCTCTTGGCAACGAACCGGGCGTGCATAGTGCGCGCTATGCCGGTGAGGATAAATCATTTGATAAGAACATCGATAAGCTTCTCTCCAAACTGGACGGGTCTTCGGACCGGGAAGCAAGGTTCAGAACCGTTATTTGCCTGCTACTCGGTGAGAACGAACATTTTTTTGAAGGCGTTTGCGAGGGAATAATCATTTCAGAAAGAAGAGGAAATATGGGCTTTGGCTATGACCCTGTGTTCATTCCATCAGGCTCGGGTAAAACATTTGCCGAGATGACTATGGATGAGAAAAACCGCTTTAGCCATAGAAGAAAGGCAATGGATAAGCTGGTAACATTTTTGAATAATTTCACCGACAGTAGCCCGCATTAACAAATAAGATAAAACCTTTAAACGTTTGAAATTTGAGTAGGCCAAGCAACCAAATAATTTCCGAATCCGACTTACTAGAGGGATGCCGGAAGGGCGAACGAAAAATGCAACAGGAGTTGTATAACCGGTTTGCTCCAAGAATGTATGGTGTTTGCCTGCGTTATGCGAGCAATGCCGAAGAGGCAGAAGATATTTTACAGGAAGGGTTTATTAAGATATTCAACAAGATCAACAGCTATCGGGGAGATGGGTCTTTTGAAGGATGGATAAGGAGGATCTTTGTCAATACGGCCATTGAACATTTCAGGAAGAAAACGTACCTGCAACCGATAACCGAAACAGAAGAAAACACGGTCGAGGGCAAGTATCTCTCTGTTTTGGATAGCCTTGCTGAAAAAGATATTATCCAGCTAATTCAGCAACTGTCACCCGGTTACAGAACTGTTTTTAATATGTACGTGGTGGAAGGATATACACATAAGCAAATAGCCGAAATGCTGGGCATTAGTGAAGGGACCAGCAAATCACAACTATCGAGAGCCAAGTTGATTTTGCAGGACCTTGTCAAGACCTTCATAGAAAAAAGAAAACAAATACCGTAACCATGACCAACCAACTCCAGGATAAGCTTTTGCATTATGAGGTTCAGCCTCCGGAAGGGGTTTGGAATAACATAGCTACGTCTTTGAATGAACAGTTTTCTCCGGCCATCACAGAAAGATTATACAACTTCGAATCAATTCCCTCTCCCGGCGTTTGGAACAAAATAGATACTGAGCTCACCACAAGTTCTACCCGAAAAGCAAAGGTCATCCCCTTCTATGTCAAATATAGAAGGCCACTAAAATACTCTGGAGCTATAGCCATCTTTGCTTTCCTGGCCATTCTCACTTCTTTGCTCATCAGCAAAAAAACGGAATCAGAATTGCCCTCTCATAATGTGGCAAGCCAGGTGAAGAATAACGGGCCCAAATCTCCTTCAACATCGGAAACCCTGGCAACAGTTGGTCATGACAGCGAAAGGGTGATGGCAAAAGCCAATACAACCAAGTCAAAAGAATTGTTTCACGATAAAGTTTCTGCTGCACTCGAGGAAGATTTATTACCGCACCATGCTCAGAGAAATGAAACAGTCAGTTCTTCCCTGCCTTCCGATAAATACATGATCTACAGCGATGGTGACGGAAACGCCATTCGTCTTCCCAAGAAGATCTTTAGCGCCTTTGCCTGCCCTACAGACGACTTCGTATGCAAGGAGCGGCTACAACAACTTCGTGAGAAGTTTGCAGCATCGGCAATGACGGCAGATTTCAACGGTCTGCTTCAGATATTAAAAAGTCTACAGGAAAATCAGTAATCTTGGTCATGGCAAGGATCAAGATTGAGTTACCGGGGAGGTTCTCATTTTCAACTAACATTCCAATTCGTATAACCGATCTCAATTATGGTGGCCACGTTGGCAACGATACAATACTGACCCTTGTTCACGAAGCAAGAGTCCAGTTTTTAAAACACCATGGTTACAATGAATTGAATCTTGACGGCGCAAGCCTGATCATGAGCGATGCAGCCATCGAATTCAAAGCAGAATTGTTTTACGGCGATGTTGTCACAGCTTTCGTCACCGCCGATAATTTCAGCAGGGCCGGGTTCGACCTGTTTTACAAGCTAATGCGTAATGAAGCTATTGTAGCCACTGCCAAAACAGGAATGGTTTGTTACAACTACGAAGCAAAGAAGGTTATAGCCGTCCCTTCGCCAGTGAAAGAAAAATTACAGCCTGATAACGGTATGGCAAACACCACTTCATAAACTATCCCCTACTGGTTCCAGATCCTCCAGCTTTCTTCTGCCTGTGCCACAAGCATTTCGTACCCGTTGATTATTCGGGCGCCCATCGATTCGCCTTTCTGAAGAAACTTTGTTTTCGGCGGATTGTAGGTCAGGTCGTAAAGTAAGTGGTTATGAGTGAGCGCCGGGTAAGGAATGGGCGGATCCACGTCCACATTGGGAAACATTCCAAGAGGCGTGGTATTAATGATAATCTGGTGATTGGCCACCGTATCATCTCCAACGTCTTCATACCCCAACTGGTTCTGTTTCTTATGACGGGATACCAAAACGTAGTCGATATTCAGTTCCTTCAATGCGTACTGAACTGCTTTCGATGCACCTCCTGTGCCAAGTATCAATGCACACTTGTGATGGGGCTGCAGATATTTCTGCAATGAATTTCTGAAAGCAACAGCATCCGTGTTGAATCCGTGCAACCTTCCTTCCTCCACCTTGATGCAGTTGCAAGCGCCTATAGATTCAACGATTTCGTTTTTGGAATCGAGGAACGGAATGATCTCTTCCTTATATGGGATAGTAACATTAAACCCTCTTATCTCGGTGTTGTTGAGCAGCCCGGGGAATTGTTCAATAGATGACAGCTCGTAGTTCTCATAAATGGAATCGGTAATTCCCAGTTCCTGGAACTTCTTTTCAAAATAGCTTTTGGAAAACGAATGCTTCAGCGTCTTACCTATCAATCCAAAACGGTTCATCTGCTTTGTTTTGTTTTCTCGGAACAAATCGTCACTCAACCAGAGTTGGTAGCGGGTCTCAAGCGGATGGTAACTTTTATGAGCTCTTGTATGCCTTTCATGCCTTGCCTGGTTTCCCGTCTATTCCTTGCGTGAAATCTTGTATGCCTTAAATGCCTTGTATGGTTCCCCTAACTCAAGCATTGAAAAACAGACCACTTTTACGCCTGATCCTTTCCAAGGAAGAGATGAAAAGTATCGCCTCTTAAACCTAAGCGCATAGATTCCAGCGGCAGCACTTCCGTTGGAGCAATATTTCCAAGGTTTACATTGCACCCAAGCAATTCAATGAAGTAAAGCTGTTGCGCCTTTTGTGGTGCTTCCCAAAGAACTTTCTCCCCGGGTATCTGTGTAAGAATTTCCTGCACCAGCCCTTCTCTTACTTCACCTGTACCGCGGTAAATACCTACATTACCTGCCTCCCTTGCTTCCGCAATCACATAGCTGGCTCCTGCATTTAACTCAGCGCGCATCAGTTCAATCCATTTATAGGGAGGAATGATGTGAGCAGCATCTTTGCTTCCAACTTCACTTAATACAGTCCCGTGCTTTGTAAGCTTTTCGATATATCCACACTTTTCAGCATGAGGGATAGTAATAGAGCCATCGCTCACTTCCATCCAACTGATGCCAAAGTTCTTGCATACTGATATATAATCTTCAAACTGGTTCCTGATAAGAAAAGCCTCAAACAAAGTACCTCCAAAATATACCGGTACGTCATAGGATCGGTAGACCTTGAGCTTTTCTTCAAGATTAGGAGTAACATAAGAAGTTCCAAAGCCAAGTTTCACCACATCGACATGGGGATACGAAACGCTCATAAAGTTTTTGGCTTCTTCAACACTCAAACCCTTATCCATTACCATTGTGATGCCTGATGTACGTGGCCTTTGATTGCGCTCAGGAATCTGCGAGAGATTGAAATTCATTCTGTGCAGTGGTTTATTTGCCCGCAAAAATAGGGAAGTAAAAAAAATCCCTGCCTGATTCTTGTTACTTAACGATTCTTTTTGTGCTCCGCTATAATGTCAACCACTAAAGAATTCTGCAATATCGAAGGATTAAGTTGAATGAACTTCTTCAAATGTTTGGGGGCACTGGAAAGAGCCTTTTGCAGGTACAACAGCGCTTCTTTCGACTTGTTCATCGCAAACAGTATAGCACTCAAATAATAGTAGAATATCGCTTTATTGTTGGTATGTTCGAGTGCAGCCAGCGTCTGTTGCTTTGCTTCCGTGTAGAATTCAGCCGAATAAAGACAGCGTATAAGCGCTTCCCAACCCGAGATATTCCTGGGTCTCACTCTCACCGCCGTCGACAGGTATTGAACTGCTTCCTTCAACTCGTTAAGTTGAAGCTTACACTCTCCCATCAGGAGGTTATACTCCGCCTGCAGGCGATGTATCTTCAAAGCCGATTCCAACTGTTTCGCGGCGCTCGCCCACTGACCTTCATTATAATACGTGCAGGCTATCTTATAATGAAGCTTACTCTCGTCGGGATTAAGGTGTAATGCTTTGCGGTAATGGAACCTGGCCTGCGCAAAGTTTTTGAGCCGGTCGTAGCAATGACCGATCGCTTCATAGATCACCTCCTCCGGCTTCGATAATTCCAACACTTTCTCTAAAGCTTCAATGGCTTCCTTGTATTTCCTGAGCCTTATATAGGCATCCCCGATATTGCGGTAGGCATAATCAAACTTCTCGTCAATGACGATCGCATATAGGTAAGCATCAATTGCTTTCTCGTATAGCTTCAAACCCTGGTAAGCTGCGGCCAGGTTGAACCAGGCCAACTCACTATACGGATGTTCGTCGATGATCTCGAGGTGCAGGCGAATACTCTCCTCGTTCCGGCCCGTGAAATCGGTCCAGAAACAGATCTTGTAAAGCGCCTCCTCGTTAGTGGGATCTTCTTCCAGTATCACCTTTAAACAATCAAATACTTTGTCGAATTCTTCATAATCGTCGTAAACATCAGCCAGTTCAAACAATAGCTCAATCTTTTCATTCCCCTCAAATGAATGAATCGCCTGCTCCAGCACGTCGACTGCCTTTTCCTGCATATCCATCGCCAGGTAAGCGTCGGTCTTAAGAATGAAAAGATTTATATCAGTGGAGTCAAAAAGCTCCGCCCTTTCCAGCATCTGGAGGGCCTCGTTGTATTTCCTCGTTGCCAGCAAGAGGTCAGCTTTTCGTATGAGTAAGGTGCCCGAATAGGGGTAGTATTCAATAGCCGTTTCCGCGGCCTCTAAAGCCCGTCCCAAATCGTCCTGGTCGTCAAAATAGTCTATGATTTTTTCAAATGCTTCTTCGTCAAGAAATATGCTGTTTGCGCCGTTTCTAAGGTTGTTATATTGTTTTAGTAGTTCTGTGATGCTTTCTCTATCTTGGTATGGATCTGTCTTCATTGAAGTTCTGTTAGTACAAATTACTTGTTTCTTCTAAAAAAAAGCCCCTCCGACGTAACATTTTCTCTCCCCAAGCGTTAATAATACCATAAAGGAAACGGAAAGAGGTTGGAAGAATGTTAATTTTTATGCCTATATTTGTGCCAGAATGAAATTTGCCGCCACTAAAATCAAACGTTTTATACAAAGGAAAGTAGCTACTGCTGTGCTGGTTACAGCCTCGCTGGCAGCTTTTGCGACGTTGGGAGACGGTGGTAAGAAAGGCAATAAATTCTATAATGCTTCTTCTAACTCCTATAGGAGCATTTCATTAAGATCACACTATAACTATAAGAGCAACAGCTTGTTCGCTCCTACTGAGCCGCAAAGATTTATCATGTTGAACACGGTAGTTACTTATCAGAAAGGCAATACTACTTATATCCTGCCTTTGAAAAAGAAAGTGCTCCTGGATAAGATTAAATTTAACCCTGCACCGCCCAGGTTCTAACTTCCTGCTTTACTTTCAGCATAAGTCATCACCCTGTAGCCCGCCTTGGGCAAATCAAATTTTGATGCAGGGACCGGATTGAAGTTGATTTTGGAAACCGTATAAGTCGTTTTCTCTCCCTTTGCGTTCACGGTCTCATATTCCATCGCCAAACCTGGCAGGGTCCTCGTTTCGTATTGAAAGTTCTTGTTAACAGGAACAAGATCAGGCGCGTACCAAACAGTGTAGCTCGTACCATCCTGTAATTTCGCAACGGCTTTTTTGCACTTGTAGTCAAGAATCGTCTTTTCACCATCCTCGTACGAAAAGCTGATGCCTTCGTACTTCTTGTTCGCATCCTTCCAGTCGTTCGGTGTCAGCGTGATCATATACTTCTGTTCACCAATGTCTTTCAGGATAACGATAGAATTTTTGGTGCCGTCGTAAACCGTAGTCAGTGTCCCCAACGGGCTGACCATTTCGGTCCGGCTCTTATCACCTTTTATGTAATTGACGACCGTTGTCCCATCCAGGAAATCAGCGTTTTTTGGCTTATCGGAACCCGTCGTGATCACAACATCATAAGATATCGTGCCTTCAGTAAACTTTTTCTGCGCCGGCGCTGAGACAGTAAACAA